>JBGUKU010000045.1:0-2871 GCA_045114615.1 Anaerovoracaceae bacterium | reverse complement strand
AGGCGTTTTGCAGTAGTGGTTTTGCCGCTCGATGACGGCCCGGCTATAAGCACTATCTGCTTTCCTTCCCATACAATAGTCTGGGCGAATTCACGGATCTGCCTGTTCTGCATCGACTCGCTTGAAGCGATCAGCTCATTCGTCAGGCCTTCATGTATCCTGTCATTGACATCTGAAAGATACCTGATGCCCGTCTTCTTCCTGTTCTTATTGCTTACGGCAAAAGCATCATAGAGTTTGTCGTCATCTCTGTAGTCAGGTATCGAATCCGGGTGAAGAGCATTAGGCAGTCTCAGGAGAACTCCGTTCCTGTAAGGCCTTAGCTCAAACAGATTGATGTAACCTGCTGACGGCAGCACACGGCAGTACATGCAGCCTGTGTAGTCTTCTATCTCTGCCAGAGTAACAGTTTCATCAGGGTCCCTGTATTTGAGAAGCCGTGCTTTTTCACTCCACCCCATAGCTTCCCATTTTGCTGCCGCTTCTGCAACAGGGCGGTCTGTCTCTGTGATCACCGTATCGCTGGAGATGATCTGCTCCATGCGGTTCCATATCCTGTGTATCTCGGTGGAAGAAAGAGAACGGCTCGCATATGAGAAATATCCCTGATTGAGGGAGTTGCCTATCTTCATATCAAGTCCTGTGACATCCTTAGCCGCCTTGAGATAGATAAGGATCGCCGTATTATGATATGACCGCTCATCTACAAAAGAGCTTATCCTGAAGTCATAGCCCATATCGCACCTCTCTTAGTCCTTTTCCATCCGGTCTGCCACCCGGCAGCCGGTTTCATCCGACAATACGCCACCCGGCAGCCAGATCCACTCAGCTAAACGCCGACCATTTGCCTGCTCCATACTGTCAAGCGCTGCCCGGCACCAATCTGATCCTATTATGTATAGCTGATTCATTTTAACATAAGAGAGCAAGAATTCCCACATACTCTCGCAGGCACGGTCGTTTGCGCATCGTTCCGCCCGTACTCAGCTTACACATATCGTGTCGTGTATACACAGTGAGACAGATTGAGGTGCTTGTCAAAAGTAGAATCTGCGTGTCCACTTTATGGGTAGCACTTTACCCCTGCATGGTTTAGGCGGTGTTGTAGATTTCCTTATCACTCCTTTTAATTGTCAATGTTCGGTCCAATTCGCATTGACAGATTGGATCAAAAAAATTCTAAATACAATATTTTTACCTGTTTTTCCCGATTTTCGAGAAAATGCATTGAATATGAAGCATTCGTGGTCAAGTCCAATTTCTGGTGTAAATAGCCTTTAGGCATAAAGGAATAACGTTTGGTGGTCTGCTCCGAGAATCGCAGCGCTGGCGGAGGGCAACTCAAAAGCCCTGACGCCAGCTATAGAGCGCGGTGATCGGCTAAGCAGACCCGGGGAGCCCACAGGAGGGCGACCCGAATATGGCATCAAGTTAATGCCGTGCGATCCTGTAGTGACAATGCGATTTCGAGCGCGCACGGGATAGCGCGAATCGTAAGGTGTGGTGTTCCCGTGCGTGCTATGAAAGCCGCTGGCTAGGCTGCCAGCAAAAGCTGCTGCTCCTTAGCTCTGGCCTTTAGTTTCTCTGTCCGGGCTTCGATCTCGTTATAGCCTGGTTTATAGAACAGCTGACGCATACTTCTGTGTTTTTCATCGAGCTCTATGAGCACAGAACCCATTAGACGGACCAGAGACTCGGCATTCGGGAATATTCCTATGACTTTTGACCTCCGCTTCAGCTCGCTGTTAAGACGCTCTATGTGGTTCGATGTCCGGAAGCTTTGGCGAAAGCTTTTAGGAAGTACCATTACAGTCATGGCGTCCTCGAACCCCTCATCGAGACAGGACATAGCAGATTCAGCGATGTCATTGTAATCATTGATTATTGAATCACGCTTTTTACGAGCATCCTCGATGGTCTCGCAATTGAACATCTCATGAAGTTCAGCTTTAAGCCCTTCGATATATGTCTTTGGCATCTTGTCTGTGATGTTTCTGATGAAGTGGAACTGACAGCGTTGCCATGGCGTATCCGGAAATACATGGGATATTGCATGTTTGATGCCATCGTGAGCATCAGAGATAAACATCCGTACGTCTCTGAGGCCTCTGCGTTTCAGGCCTTGAAGGAAGTCAGTCCAGGTCTCCTTCGATTCATTGGGATATGCATCGAAGCCAATGATCTCTCTGTGTCCTTCGCTGTTTACAGCATAAGCGATCATGAATGCCTTGGATATTATCCTGTGGTTCTCGCGAACCTTGAAATATGTCGCATCAACCGTTACGAAAGGATAGTGATCTGTCAGCGGCCGGCTTTTAAATTCGCGAACAGCTTCATCAAGATCCTTGCAAATATCTGAAACTGATGATTTGGAAATAGATTTTCCACAAAGGGTCTCTACAACTTTTGAGACCTTTCGTGTCGATACTCCATTGACAACCATTTCCGCCATGCTGGCAATCAGTGCTGCTTCACTGCGGCAATAGTTTTCGAAGATCAGTGTTTTGAACGGGATTCCGTCTCTGTGTTTCGGAACATTCAGAGTAATAGATCCGATGCGAGTGGTGAGATCCCGTTCATATGTACCGTTACGGTAGCCGGATCGTTCATCGGTGCGTTCATATGATTCAGCATGGAGCTGCTCAGTGGATTCTGCTTTCAGGATCGCGTTGAGCATAGTCTGAAGCAAATATGCGAATGCTCCATCACGATCGCCACTAAACTTTGGTAGTATCTCATCCAGATTTAGGTTAATATTGAGTTGAGCCATATTTGTACCTCCTTGGTTATTGATGATGTGGTAATCTCAATTATACCTAAAGGTACGAGCCATGGCTCATTTTCAATTTACACCATTATATGGACACAACT
>JBGUKU010000044.1:0-17564 GCA_045114615.1 Anaerovoracaceae bacterium | reverse complement strand
ATACTTGAACAATTTGAGCCTTTAAAGAAATTTGACAAGTTTTTTTTCGATTTGACTTGTCAATAACAGAAAAGGCATAAATTTGTTCAAGTATTTCTTACGAATCAGACCGATTTCATGGCTCCGTTCCACCCAGACTTGTCAAATCAGGGAAAATCAGACAAAATGACAACGTTTAAAGAAAAGAGACCAGAGTCAGGGGACGTACGCTGGCCCAAGGCTGTGCATCTCTTGTATGGATCTTATAACGGATCAATGACGCAATAATTAAATAAAAACGACTGCAGTTTTCTGCAATCGTTTCTAGCGAATATTCATATTGTGCTGTTCTGCACTTCCGCAGCCGGCTCCGTTCTGCCGGTGCCTCGGACATGAGTCTGCATACGGACAGCCTATACACGTTTTGCCCTTTTTCTTTTCTTTATAGATGTATCTGGCGGCGAAGAACAGTATCGCCGCTATAATAATTATAGCTATTATTGTAGCTGCATTCACTTTTACAGTCCTCCTTTCACCTTTTTCAAGTCAGCGTAATGCGCGGCGAATTTTTCGCCGCGCACCGCGCTTAAGTTAAGAACCTCTATATAAGGAGTTATGCTGTTGCCTTAGCGGCTTTTGAAGCTTTATGGAGCTGGTACTGCTCATCGAAATGTGCCCTCACCTTTCTGCCGATGAGAACTACTGCTGCGACCATGCATGCTTCTGCAATCAGTCCCGGAACGAAACCTGCTGCAAAGTGTCCCTCTGTAAAGAGAGTTCCGAACTGATTGATCAGGAATGCAATCGTGTATCCGGTACCGAGCTGCAGTCCGATTGCGCCCCAGAGCCAGCCCCTGCTCTTCATCTCAGAGTTCATAGCTCCGATTGCTGCGAAGCACGGAGGTGTATACAGGTTGAAGAACAGATACGCGAGAGCCGTTACAGATGTAAGTCCCATTGTTGCCGCTACTGTGTTAGCACCGCCCGTCATAGCAAGCTCTTCTGTATCGATGAACGATGTCAGTGCGTATACAACTGCAAGTGTTCCGACAACATTCTCTTTTGCGATGAAACCGGTGATGGCTGCTGCTGCAAGCTGCCATACCCCGAATCCCAGAGGAATGAGCAGAATTGCGAACGGCGAAGCGATAGAAGCGAGGATAGAAGTATTCTCTGCGCCTTCTTCGACTACCTGGAAGTGCAAGTCGAAGGTCTGCATGATCTGTACTACAGTATTGCAGATGAGGATGATCGTAGCTGCCTTTATGATATATGCTTTTGCTCTCTCCATCATGGATTTGAACGCGAACTTAAGGCTCGGCGCTTTCCACTTAGGAAGCTCCATGATGAAGAACGACTTTCTGTATTTATATCCTGTGATCCCCTTGATAAGCAGAGCTCCGAGGAAAATAAGTACCAGTCCGAAGAAGTACGAAAGCGTACTTACCCAGCCTGCGCCATTGAAGAAAGCGCCTGCAAAGAGTGCGATGACCGGGATCTTTGCTCCGCAAGGGATGAAAGTTGTGAGCATCGAAGTAGCTCTTCTCTCTCTTTCATCACGGATAGTACGGCATGCCATGATAGCAGGGATGCCGCAGCCTGTGCCGATAACTACAGGAATTACGGACTTACCCGAAAGGCCTACTCTCTTGAAGATAGGATCCATTACCGCACTTACACGCGCCATATATCCGCAGTCTTCCAGCAAAGCGATCAGGAAGTACATAACCATTACGAGAGGCAGGAATCCGACTACGGCTCCGACACCGCCCACGATACCGTCAGCAAGCAGAGCTGACAGAATAGCCGGGCTGTTTTCAAGCTGTCCTGCTACCCATCCCTGGAATGTCTCGATCCAGCCTACAAGCCAGTCAGCGACAAGAGGTCCGAGCCATGCCTGGGATACCCAGAACACTCCCCACATGACCACAGCGAATACCAGGATTCCCGCGATAGGATTTGTGAGAACTCCGTCGACCTTATCTGCGGAAGTCGTCTCTGCAGACAGGGTCTTTCTGGTCTCAACTTCTGAAACTATTCCGTTTACAAAGCTGTAACGTTTGCGGTCTTCGGCATCTACCGCATTTTTATCGTGCAGGTCGATATCTGCCTGAAGGTATGGAGCCTCCTGCGTTGTTCCTGCGAGCGAAATAGCCTTGGCTATCATCTCAGCAAGACCTTTGCTCTCTGTTGATACTGTCTCAAATACAGGGCAGTTCAGCTTCGCAGAGAGCTTTTTCGCATCGATTTTTGTGCCTTCCTTCTCGTTGATATCTGTCTTGTTAAGAGCAACGACAACCGGGATACCGAGCTCGAGCAGCTGTGTTGTAAAGAAGAGTGATCTGCTCAGATTCGTAGCGTCAACTATATTGACTATTGCATCCGGATTTGCAGTGCGGACGTATTCACTCGTTATACCTTCCTCCGGTGTGAACGGTGACATCGAGTATGCGCCCGGAAGGTCTACTGCTATGACTTCTTTGTCACCCGCGAATTCCTTCTTGAGCTGGAATTCTTTACTTCCGACCGTAACTCCGCCCCAGTTTCCGATCTTTTCATTTCTGCCCGTCAGAGCATTGTACATGGTTGTCTTGCCGCTGTTTGGGTTTCCGGCAAAAGCGATCCTCATTTGAAATACCTCCTTGTATTTAACATTTCCCTTTTTTAATTTAGATGATTATGGCTTCAGATAGCATCTTATCGAGGTTGTATCTGCCGTCCTTTATAACGACAATGCAGCTCTTTTTCTTTTTGGAAATAAGAGTTATAGGCTCTCCCTGATAGCAGCCTAATCTGAACAGGAACGAATTCATCTCATCATCATCAGTGTTGATCTCTTTGATGATATAAGTCTGTCCCGGTTCAGCATCCAGCAACGTCATATTGCCTGCTGCAGTATTGAGTGATTCATTTTTAATCACTGCGCCTGCAGAGTTTTTATTCATTGCATAAGCGAGTTCCATTATGCTTCCTCCTATATCGTTAGGTATTCTTAACTTTATTAACCGTCCTTAACTATTGTTAGTTATAGCTAACCCAGGCCCGTTTGTCAAGAAAATTCCGACTATTGCTATAGGAATTTATCCAACAAAAGAGCCCCGGGACGCACATCCCGGGGCGAAAGCTCTCACCCAATTGGTTTATATATTATTATTCAGATTTAAGTACTTCGTTTAAGATCTTTTCCAGTTTATACGCAAACACTTCATGCCCTTCCGGGGAGAAGTGTACCCCGTCGAAGGTCATCCCTATGCCCCATTCTTCTGAATCGGCAAACAGGCAGCCTTTTCTTTCTGCCAGCTCGCGGTACTGTTCTCCAAGATCCTGCGATTCTTCTAAAATATCTTCGTCCTGTACCCACTCACCGCATTGAAGAACCGGTGGTGAGATCAGCAGGATCTGTTTCGCCACACCGCTGATCGAATCAAGGAACCTGTCCATCCTTTCAGCGATCTGTAAAGCGCTGAGGCCTCTGAAGAAATCATTGGTGCCTAGCATTACAATGACCAGGTCCGGTTCATTTATCCTGACCTGTGCAATATATCTGGAATACTCCCTCGGAACAGTCATTCCGTTGACACCGCAATTGATCACTTCATGTTTTTCAAGACGGTCTGTCCAACGAACTTCCGCAGGGTATCTGTCTCCCAGGTAAGACCTGGGGTCGTATCCGTATGTATTTGAATCGCCAATACAAAGTATTTTCATTCTTTATTCCTTAAGAAGTTTTTAAAATACCGGTTTCTTCCATAATGATATCCGCTATGCGGCTTTTATGCACTATATAGCTGCCATGACCTTCACCCGGAATGATCCGCAGCTTCGCCCCCGGAATCGCCATCGCGATTTTCGCTGTTTCTTTTCCGAGAACAAGATCCTTCTCGCCGGCCATTACCACTGTCGGCACTTTTATCTGTGCGAGCTCATCTGTAGAGATATCAGGCTCATCCAGCATCAGTTTCATTTTAGGATCCTTCGTAACCGCATATGCCGCTTTAGCGATAAGCCTGAATGGTGCCATGACCCCTGCAGGAGTCAGATTGGCACCGCTTGTGATGAGCATTCCGATACGGTCACATCTCATCGCTGCAAGCAATCCGATAATGCCGCCGTCGCTGAATCCGTAGAAGATGACATCCCTGAGGTCAAGCTGGTCCATAAAGGCGATCATATCATCCGCCATGTCGCAGTAATGCAGTTCTTCTACTCTGGTGCTATGTCCGTGTCCCCGCGAATCCATGGTATACACGGTGAAATGCTTGCTGAGCAGCACCCTTGAATCATAAAAGATGGTATGATCCTCGCTGTTTCCGTGCAGCATTATCAGCGGTCTGCCGCTTCCATGCATCTCGTAGTACATTTTGATTCCGTTTACATTGATCCACATATTCTCCTCCATTATCGGGTTACAAGTCACTGTTCACTGTCAGTATCCAGTATCAGCTTTCAAGCAGTTCTTCAATAACTGCGTCTATATCATCATCTATCACAATTGATTTTTCTTTGATCTCGGACGCGGTGAACGCCTGCCCTTTGTTTATTGTTGCATAAATTGCTGACGGCCAGTCTCTCGTCCAGCTCATGAACGGTATCTTGAATATGATTGGGGTGTTGCCTCCTGATCCAAGATCCAGAAAAAGAACTTTTCCTTCATTATGAGCCTGCAGAAACTCCGTATATCTTTGGCTCGCTGCATGCCATCCGGCATTCTCCACAAAGGTATCGTCAGCACGAAGATTCATCTTCATAGGCTCTCCGTTGTCCGGACAATGCGGAAGAAGTTCCGGCGGGATGCTCATCCTGAGTTTGCTGAAGTCGGTACTTCCATATGGATCTTCCGGAGTAAGCAAATCTCCCCAATCCGCCATATAGTCCAGCTCATTACAACGCCACGCATTGAACTCACCATACATCCTGATCATCTCGGAATCCTGCTCTACGGTCACACCTCTTTCAGACATCACGTGATCAAACCAGAAACCCTGCGCCAGCAACATCTTCTTGACCCGGATCTCATTATCATATGTTTTTTTGATACGGCCGCTCTGACACTGCCACAGTCCATAGTCACCCTGCGTATAGAACAGTCTGTTTTTATCGATACCAGCTCTCTGGAAGCAGTGATCCACATTAGTTGTAATGACAAAATAATCCTTGTCATTCAATAATGAGAGGAGCTTCTTGTAAGTAGCTTTCGGAGGATCCATATAGCGATTGATATAGATATTGCGGCTCCAGTAAGCCCAGTTGACAACAGGCTTCTGCTGCATAACCACAAAGCCCCCGGTATACATATCTGAAAACCTGAACTGTGTTCCGAAGTCACCAAGAAACCGGTTGAATCTTTCGCCATCATACCTGAATCCGGCTGATGTGGACAGTCCGGCACCTGCCCCTACAATAACAGAGTCAGCTTCGGACAAAACCGTCCGCAGCTGTTCGATCTCATTCCTATTTCTATCTATTTCCCAACTCATGACAACCTCTATATTAGTTTGTATTACATGATTGTGAATACACAGGCAGACAAACTGCAAATCATAGTATCGATTCTTATTATAACATTATTCTCATGGTCTTTCTCAGTCTTTGCTCTTACCCAATGTCACGGAAGGAAAGATGCAAAAGACCCGGTCATTATGACCGGGCTCTGCTTAATATGTATTATCATTTATTTTGGGGGTTATGAAAGCATCTTCATGATCCAATCAGCATCATCTGTAGTCTTCATCTTCTCAAGAACTTCAGGATCCTCAAGGCATCCTGCGATCTTTGCAAGAAGATCAAGATGCTCTTCGCCGATTCCGGCGATACCGAACACAAGCTGGGCCTTCTCAGCTCCGAAGTCAACGCCTTCCGGATACTGAACCATGGAGATAGCTGTTTTCTTTACAGTTCCTTTTGCCTGCGCTGTTCCGTGCGGAATAGCTATACCCATACCCATGTATGTGCTTACCATGCGTTCTCTTTCCTGCATTGCGTCTACATATGCAGGTTCAACAGCTCCGCGTGCAACCAGGAGTTCTCCTGCTTTGCGGATCGCTTCTTCCTTAGTTACGGAAGGCTGGTTAAGAAGGATGCTGTCCTTTACGATAACGTCTCTCTTCACGCTCTTTTCAGCGGCTGCAACTGCCTTTTCGACATCATCTTTTGGCTGTTCCTGTGCAGGAGCATCAAGAGTTGTCAGCTGCAGATAGAGTGCATCCAGTGCAGGGTCATTCAGGAAGTTCTCAATAGTAACAAGCTGTGCCTGAGGAGCAGACTTCTTAGCTCTCTCCTGCAGAGTAGTCTGAACTACTGCGATATCACAATCCGAAGGAATATTGTCTACTGAAGTATTCTTTACTTCGATGTCAGGTCTTGCAGCCTTGATTCTGTTGCGGAACTTTGTTGCTCCCATTGCGGATGAGCCCATTCCGGCGTCGCAGGCAAAGATGACCTTGCGGACAGCTTCAGACTTATTTACGTTAACGGTTCCCTTTGCCTGAGCCTTTCTGTCAGCTACCTCAGCCTTTGCTTCGTCGATGGAAGCTGAAGTGCTTGTAGCCTTGATGATGACAGATGCGATAGCAAACGATACTGCTGCTGCGATAGCTACTCCGATGAAGATCAGTATCATCTTGTTCTTAGGCGCCATGGCCATGAAAGCGATGATCGATCCCGGCGAAGCAGGTCCCTTCAGGCCGCAGCCTGTTATGAGGAACCATGTGATTGCGCAGATGTTTCCTACGATAGGTGCGATGATAACTACCGGGTTCATCAGTACGTACGGGAAGTAGATCTCGTGGATTCCTCCCAGGAAGTGAATGATGATAGCTCCAGGAGCTGAGTCTTTGGTTGCCTTGTCCTTTGCAAATGCCCAGTATGCCAGGAGTACTCCGAGTCCAGGGCCCGGGTTGGCTTCGAGCATGTACATGATGGACTGTCCCGCAGCCTTGACCTGCTCGGCACCGATCGGTGTAAAGATGCCGTGGTTGATCGCGTTGTTCAGGAACAGCACCTTAGCAGGCTCAATGAAGATAGCTGCCAGAGGGAGCAGGTGGTGGTTGACGAGTACGTCTACACCGGCAGTAAGTACACTCAGTATTATGGTCATTACCGGGCCGGTCACGTAGTATCCGAAGATAGCAACGAGCATTCCGATAATACCTACCGAGAAGTTGTTGATAAGCATTTCGAAGCCGGCAGGCATTCTGGATTCCATGAAGCGGTCAAACTTCTTGATGATCCAGCCAGCGAAAGGTCCCATGACCATGGCGCCCATCAGCATAGGCTGTCCTTCAGTTCCGCCGACGCCGGCAATAGTTCCCATTACTGCAATGGCGCCCATGACACCACCGCGGTCTCCTCCTACCATTCTTCCGCCTGTAAATGCAATCAGAGCAGGAAGCAGGTAAGTGAGCATGTATGGCTGAATGGATGCGAGCTGCTCATTAGGCAGCCATCCATCAGGAATGAATAAAGCTGTTATGAATCCCCATGCGATGAATGCGCCGATGTTAGGCATTACCATGGCGGATAAAAATTTTCCAAAACGTTGTACTCCGCTTTTCATATCTATTCTCCTCATCCGTGATTAATAGTTTTAAACCTATATCTACAAAATTATTATCAGGACTGGGGATCATCAGACCGTACGGATCGTATTGATACTGTCAGCCGATGATTAGTATGAGAAACGGTACAGTAAGTCAGATTTCTGTTTTATATGACTTCCACATTATTCTCTCTGCAGGCTGCCAGAAATGATTCCGGCAGGCCGCCATCGGAGATCACGACATCCACATCTTTGAGGGAGCCAAATGTAAATGTGCTGTGTTTGCCTACTTTTGTGGAATCCATCAGTACGATGGTTTTAAGTGCTTTATTGATCACAGTCTGTTTGAGCTGGGATTCTTCATATACGTTACATGCGAATCCGGATTCCTCATCATAAGTAGTTACACCCATAAAGGCCAGATCAAACGTCATCTTCTGCAGTTCTCCGATTCCCTGTGATCCGCAGATGCTCAGGCTATACCGGTTAAACGAACCTCCCGGAACCATGACTTTCGGTTTCTCCAGGCGGGCCAGTTCCATTGCACAGCTGATGCTGTGTGTTACGATCAGATTCGGCTGATCATCAAGCTCAGCAGCCAGCATTGTAGTCGTACTTCCCGAGTCGAGGAAGACCGCCGTTCCCGGAACGATCATCGTCTTCGCTTTCATTATTATAGCCTTCTTGGCGTCCACATTTCTTATGCTCCGCCGGCTCATAAAATCGTCTGTACCTACAACTACATCTACTGAGCGTGCACCTCCGTGTATACGGACTATCCTCTTGTTTTCATCCAGATTTTTCAGGTCTGTACGAAGAGTCATGTCCGAAACATTTTGAAATGCCTCTTTCAGCTGTGTGAATGTTACCTCTCCTTTTTCGTTGATCAATGTGACGATAGCACTGCGTCTGCTTTCAACAGAATCCATACTTCCTCCTTCCGGGATCAGTCCAGCATTCCCGGAAGAATTCTGTACCGATCCACTATGCTGTAAAGTTCGCCAGAAGATATTCTTCTGCTTCAGGGCACCAGAGTCCTCTGTGTGCGTCTACGATATCAGCAAGAGCAGTAAATCTTTCATCTTCTTTTCCCTTTTCCCTGAGGTCAGTCAGTGCGATCAGAGGCAGATCGATATGGTTATAGATCAGCTTCTTTCCGCCAGGAATCTTAGGCAGGTCGAGAATAGTCTCTCCCGCTACTGCAAGTCCGCCTATGTGTGTGATCATAACGGCCGGATTGATTCTTCCAGCAGCTGTCAGGTCGAGACATTCGATCATGTCAGCAGTATTTCCGCCGGTTGTACCCATTACATGAGTGGAGTTGTAGTGAACATCATAGAAATTGATTTTTGCACTGAACTCTTTATCTGTAGGACCTGCGAAGAAATTGAGGCAACCATCTCTGCCGAGAATCCCGCTTGACTGCTCAACAACTGCTGCGACAGGAGCATAGCACAGAACATCATCAAAACCTGTTCCGTCAGTCATTCCGCGAAGATATGTAACCGGATCATCTACCTCAGCTGTATTTACAAAATGAAGCTCGATTCCTTTTTCCTTTGCTTCTTCAGTCGGGAAGAGCTCTTCTGCTCTTGCAAGTCTGTCCTTGTTGACGTCAGTAACGACGATCATTCCCGGACGTCTGTCACAGTTCATGGCATAGCTCAGAGCGCCAAGTCCCATCGGACCTGCACCGGCCAGGATGGCAAGTTTACCGCCTTCAACGATGCCCATTTCATGAGTGTATACACCCATCTTTGTGTGGTATGCCGCATGGAAAGCGCCTACACTGCATGAATAAGGCTCTGCCAGGGATGCTTCATAATAAGCACGTCCCTTATACTCCAGCATGCATCCGAGCTCCATTACCTCGGCAGGAATAATGCAATAAGTTGCATTTCCGCCAAAGAATTCATAGGAGTATCCCGGGCTCCACATTGTTCCCTTGTAGTTAAGAGCCGGCTGAAGGGTGAATTTCATACCCGGCTTAAACTTATCCTGATGTGCCTTTCCTACCTTTACGATATCACCGGCCATCTCATGACCCATGATAGCAGGATGTTCAGCCACATCTTCGTGGACTCTCTTGTGCTCCACGCCCAGGATGGCGCACTTGTGGGTGGACATGCAAACAGTATCGGAAATCACCTTAACAAGAATCTCATCATCCTTGATTTCAGGAAGTTCGAACTCATCGAGGCGCAGATCGTTTGCGGCGTGAAGTCTTACTGCTTTTGCTTTCATAATTGCCTCCTTAATGATAATACATAAGAGTTGTTGTGTCGATAGTGTCATTGACACATTTCTTAGAATTTGTTGTTGTTTTAACAACCTGGCTTATTATAATAACAATTTATCGCCCTTGTCAACTGTTATTTCAAAAATAATTGCTATTTTTTATTTTTATTTCAACAATTACTCAAAAAAGCAAAAAATAAAACAGATCCTAAGGCACTTGCCTACAGGATCCATTTGTTAAACTCTTTCAGATCGTTCCGCAGTCAGTAAAGATGTTACCTGGGTTCTGACTGCATGGATTCTGCAACCCGTATAAACTCCCGCATTACAGGATTGATCCAGCGGTCTTTGCTGCATATAAAATATGAAAAGATGCTGATATCTATGTCAGTGACAGTAAGAAGTTTCAGCTCTCCTCTTTCCAGATATTCTGAAACTGCAAACTCCGGGACAAATGAGCAGCCATATCCTTTAAGAAGCATATTGATTATTGCTCCAACCGAACCTATTTCCATCGCAGGTCTCATCTCTGTCCCCTGTTTCCTAAGCTCTTTATCAAGAAAAGCACAGTAACTTATATCCCTGTCTGCCACTATGAACTGTTCTTTTACAGCTTCTGATGCTTTCACACCCCGTCTTTCAGCAAGTGGATTGTCCGGATATGTGACAAAAACTATTTTCTCCGGTCTCTTAGCCATCGTAAGGAATTCCGGATAAGCGTATTCTTCATCGAGACATGCGACAAAATCGATCTCTCCTCTGGCCAGCCTGGCTGTAGAATCCTCAATGAAGTCAGAGATCTTTACCGTCACGCTCACATCAGGATGCATAGTCATAAACTTCAGCAGTATGCCCGGCAGCACATCCATAGCATATGAGGAAGCAGAGCAAATGCTGAGTTCTCCCGTAAGCTGTCCTGTTTGTCTGACACTATGAACTGCTTCTTCCTCAGCCTTAAGCATATTAAGAGCATACGGCAAAAACGTTTTTCCTTCCTGAGTCAGATATATTCTCTTACCTATCCTGTCAAACAGCGGGACTCCAAGTTCCTTTTCCATCGCTTTGATTTGGGCAGTTACTGCAGCCTGGGAATAGCCAAGCAGCTCAGCAGCCTTTGTAAAGCTTCCGGCTTCAACTATTTTTACAAAAGTTGTTACATTTCGGTTTTCCATATCGTTCACTTTTTTTAATCGATTTGATAATTTTTATTAGTTTTACAAATCAATTATAACTTGTTATCCTACAATTGCAAGAAGGAAACACACAGGAGGAAAACATGAACGGCACCATCATTCAGGCAATCGGATTCATAGGAGTAGGATTCTTCATCGCTTCATACCAGATGAGATCAAACAGAGCTCTGTTCCTGTTCCAGCTGATCGGCTGCCTGGTATTCACAGCTCAGTTCCTGATTCTCGGAGCATATACCGGCGCTTTGAGCCTGATGATAAATGTACTCCGTAATCTGCTTCTTCTGAGGATCGGCGACTGGAAATGGGTCAGGAGCAAAGTCACACTTTCCGTAATACTGATGATGCTCGCCGCAGTCACCGTCTATACATGGGCAGGATGGCTGAGCCTGCTGCCGCTTATGTCGGTAGGAATAACCAGCATTGGGTACTGGACCAACAACGCTCAGAAGATCAGGCTGTCCCAGATGTTCGGCTCGCCATGCACACTCCTGTACGATGCGCTTATATGCTCATGGGGAGGGGTTCTCAATGAGTCCATCGCACTGGTATCAATAGTTGTTTCCATTTTCAGATTCGGATGGAACAGTCTTGCCGAAACAGAAGCTTAATTATCAGGAGGTATCATAATGAACAAGAAATTCGTAGTTATCAGCGCCGTTCTGGCAATCGTTTTCGATCTGATCGCATGCATCGGAGACAGCAATGAAACCGTTTATTCACTCTTCATGGGTCTGTGCTGTGCCTCATTCTGTGTATATGTATATGGCCTTTTCCGCGTAGGCTTTTCTAAAAAAGAAATCACAGAAGTCAGAGCAAAGGCTGAAGACAGTTACAGAAAAGCTGCCTGAATTACAAAATCCATAATCAATACCATAAAGTTAACGTCTCCGGATAACCTTTATAAGGCTCCGGAGCCGTTGACACATGTCATTCCCTGTTCTTTTCTCCCCATATACATAACTGATCCAGCACTTTCATCAGTGACTTTCCCCGTTCACTTAAACTATATTCGACTTTAGGGGGTATCTGCGGATATTCCGTTCTTATGATAAGATGGTCAGCCTCCAGCTCTTTTAGATTCGAGCTCAGCGTTTTATCCGAAATGTTCTTCAGATATCTTTTCAATTCATTGAACCTCACAGGCTCATACTCCATAAGGCAATATAAAATTACCATCTTATGTTTCCCGGAAATCAATGAAAGAGTATAGCTGAAACCGGTATCTTCAAAATTAGCATTTTCAATATAGTTCTTAATCATACGCTTTCCTTAAGGATAGTACCTTTCGTTTATATCAGTACTTGAATATTTTTCCTGTACAGCTAGAATTTTATTCGGGAAGAATAATCCTGTCAATTCACTTAAAGAAAAGAGGTGCTCAGCATGAGAAAAAAGCTTGATATCACGGAAGGTATTTTCCCGATGCCTGTCCTTATGGTAGCAACATACAACGAAGACGGCAGTGTAAATGTAATGAACGCTGCGTGGGGAACAATGCAGGAGAGAGGAAATGTAGCCCTCAATCTGACAGAATCCCATAAGACGGTAAAGAACATAAAAGCAAAAGGTGCATTTACCGTGAGCATTGCCGATGCAGATCATCTGGTCGAAGCCGATTATTTTGGAGTTGAATCCGGCAACAAAGTCTCTGACAAATTTGCCAGAAGCGGTCTCACAGCGAGCAAAGCCGAGACCGTTGATGCCCCTGTGATCAATGAATTCCCTCTTTGTCTTGAATGCGAATTCATTGAGTATCAGAATAACGAATACGGAGTCGGTGTCATCGGCAAGGTCGTAAATGTCACTGCCGATGAGAAAGTGCTCGTCAATGGAAAACTCGACATGTCCCTTGTCAACGCCATAGCCTTTGATCCATATACACATGGATACTACAAAGTAACCGACCGGGTCGGTGAAGCATTCAAGGATGGGCTTAAGCTGAAATAGCCCCGGAATTCAGCTTAACACTCCTCCATATGCAATAAAAAAACCGTCGTAATGCAATGATTACGACGGTTTTATGTTATCTATTCTGCTGAGAGTGTGATCTTTACATTATCAGAGCCAAGGATTTCTTTAAGCTCGTCCGCACTCTTATTTTCGATATGACCAAGACTGGTGTACGCCCATGAGTTGCTTCCGTAAAACACAACTATGTTGCTCCCCGTATATAACATTATGTCTCCCGGCTTTGTTGTGATGTTTATATCACTGCTCGGCAGGTCAGTTCCGAGAGCGCCTACCTGCTCAAAGCCGCCGTACATGGACATATCGATTGTGAGTGGTGAATCTGAAACAAGCTCAGCAAGAGCTTCTGCAGATTCATTGTTTTCCCATGTAACGTCTACCTTTTCATCGTTTATCAGCATTGTAACAGGTATCATATCAGTACTCTCCTCTGCATTAACTGTCTCTTTCTCTGGAGCTGAACTCTGCCGGGCAGCATTATTGCCAGAGCATGAGGCCAGCAATATCAACATCATTACCAGCGTAATGATCTTTACTCGCTTCATTTCGGAACGCCTTTCTGTCTACAGATATTTCTCAAAGAATGCCTGCAGCCTGTCGAAAGGAATGGCATTGTTGTCACCGCCGTCATAAAGATCAGTGTGTGTCGCGCCTTCGATAACGAGCAGTTCCTTGTTATCAGTATACTTGTTGCCATTGATCATATTCTCATATGCATCCCTGCCAAAGTAGAAAGAATGTGCCTTGTCGCCATGCATAACCATTACTGCGCTTCTTATCTCATTGGAATACTTAAGAATCGGCTGATTCATAAATGACTCGCAGCCTATCACATTCCATCCGCCATTCGAGTTGAGTGATCTTGCGTGGTAGCCTCTGTCTGTCTTGTAATATGAATGGTAATCCTTGACGAAGTACGGAGCATCATCCGGCAGCGGATCGATGACTCCTCCACCGAGCGCATATTCTCCTGCCTTAAGATCTGCAAGTCTCTGTGCGCACAGTGCAGTTTTGTGAGCATAGCGCTGTTCCTCGCTGTCTTCTGAATCAAAATACCCATTAGCGTTGACCCTTGTCATATCATACATGGTCGAAGCGACTGTTGCCTTGATTCTTGTGTCAAGTGCTGCAGTATTAATTGCCATTCCTCCCCATCCGCAGATGCCGATGATGCCGATGCGCTCAGGATCGACTCTGTCATTAAGAGACAGGAAATCCACTGCTGCCATGAAATCTTCTGTATTTATGTCAGGTGATGCCATATATCTTGGCTGTCCGCCGCTCTCACCGGTAAATGACGGATCGAATGCGATCGTGAGGAAGCCTCTTTCAGCCATTGTCTGTGCATAGAGGCCGGAACACTGCTCCTTGACCGCGCCAAACGGCCCGCTGACTGCGATCGCAGGGAGTTTGCCCTCTGCATCCTTAGGTATATACATATCTGCGGCAAGTGTTATGCCATAACGATTCACGAATGTTACTTTACTGTGATCGACTTTATCGCTCTTCGCAAAAGTCTTGTCCCATTCCTGAACCATCGTGAGTTCTTCTTTTTTTATCATCTCTGTTCTCCTTTTATTCCCGTGATTATTTGTTTTCTGCTGCTCTTATAAGGTGATCCATGCAGTCTACCCTGCGCTGGTTTCTGTGAAGCTCTTCTATCAGATCGCATCTGCATCTGCGCAGACATTTTATTATCTCATCATCAAACCCAGCCTCATGCAGATTGCGCACTCTTTCAATATCCGTGTGGCTGCACCCTGCATCACCCATATTAGCTATCACCTTTTCGATATCCGTGTTCTTCATGTCTGTATGGTAATATATTGTTTTGATATTCGCTAATGGTTATAATGAATATCATGATATTCTATATTTGCATATCATTGAAAGGAGTTTTTATGGATATCCGCAGTCTCAGATACTTCCTCGCAGTCGCCAGAGAAGAGAATATGACCAGAGCAGCAGAGCTGCTGCATGTCACTCAGCCTACCCTCTCCAAAACTCTCAAAGCTCTGGAGGCAGAGCTCGGAAAGAAGCTGTTCACAAGAAGGAGCTTCAGCATAAGGCTGACTGACGAAGGAATGCTTCTGCGTGACAGGGCTGAGGATCTTGTCGCAATGGCTGACAAAATAGAGCATGAGTTTATATCTCTCGACGAAATAACCGGCGGAGATCTCTACTTCGGTCTGGCTGAATCCTATCAGATACGCCATCTCGCACGTGAGATACACCGGTTCAAAGCAGCCTATCCGGGGCTGAATTACCATATCACCAGCGGCGATACCGAGCAGGTCACAGAAAAGCTTGACAAGGGGCTGCTTGATTTTGCTGTTATATGCAGCGAGCTCCCTGACAGCCGTAAATATGATTACATCACCTTTCCCGAAAAGGATATCTGGGGAGCGGTCATGCCTGCTTCGCATCCACTTGCATTAAAAAACGCCATCACTGTCGATGACCTTATAAGTGAACCTTTATTCTGTTCAGAGCAGAGCTGGCAGCGCGAAATAAGCGAGTGGGCAGGTGACCGGGTCAATGAGCTCATACTAGAAGGCTCGTTCCGCCTCTCTTACAACGGCTCCATGTTTGCCCTTGAAGGTCTTGGTATATTGCTGACATTCGAACATCTTGTTGATTGCTCTGAGAGCAGCGGGCTTGTATTCAGGCCGCTTTCCCCTGTCAAGGAGTCATGTTTCTATCTGATATGGAACAAGTACCAGACGTTTACACCGATAGCTGAAAGATTCCTTTCTCAGATAACACAATCATTTTCTGCCCGTTAAATCTGATCATAAGGCTCTCCGCAAAAGGCGGTAAAATTTGACATTGCTGCGACTTTGTGGTACAAAAAGCACTTGTATTTTTATTTTTGAACATTTATTCTGCGATGAATATGGATTTTTATCATCGCGGATTGATATATAGAAGGTAAAACTATGGAAACAAACAGAACCATGATGCAGTTTTTTGAATGGTATCTGCCTAATGACGGGTTCTGGTGGAAAAGGTGTGCTGCAAAGGCACAGAATCTGGCAGGACTCGGTATAACAGATATCTGGCTTCCTCCTGCATATAAATGCACATCTCAGAATGATGTGGGTTACAGTATTTATGATCTTTATGATCTCGGAGAATTTGATCAGAAAGGAACAGTCCGGACAAAATACGGAACGAAAGAAGAATATATTGAAGCTGTTAAGGCTTTGCACGACGAAGGTATGCTTGTTTATGCCGATATAGTTCTCAATCACAGAATGGGAGGCGATCAGCTTGAAAAGGTCCGTGCAATACCTGTTTCACCTGAAAACAGATATAAACCGGTAGGCGATGAACAGACGATCAGTGTATGGTCAAAGTTCACATTCCCGGGGAGAAATGACAAATACAGCACCTTCAAGTGGGATCACACCCATTTCACAGGTACAGACTGGGATGAAGCATCAAAAGAGTCCGGTAAGATATATCGATTCACGGGAAAGAACTGGGAGCCTGATACGGATCAGGAATTCGGCAGTTTTGACTATCTTATGGGAATGAATGTCGACATGGAAAACCCTGAGGTCAGCAATGAACTGAGAAGATGGCTTGAGTGGTATCTAAAAGAGACAAATGCTGACGCACTGAGACTTGATGCCGTCAAGCATATCAGCTTTTCCTTCTATCGTGACTTTCTGAATGCGATACGCAAGGATACCGGAAAAGCATATCCGGCAGTCGGTGAATACTGGAGCGGAGATCTTGATAAGCTCCTCTATTACCTTGATTCAGTGGAAAACTCGATGAGTCTTTTTGACGTCGCTCTGCATTTTAATTTTTACCATGCAAGCAAGTCAGGCAGTGATTATGATATGAGCACTATTCTTTCACGCACTCTCGTATCTGAAAGGCCGGCTAATGCTGTCACGTTTGTTGATAATCATGACACCCAGCTCGGGCAAAGTCTTCAGTCATTTGTGGAGGACTGGTTCAAGCAGCTGGCTTATGCCATCATCCTTCTCAGAAAGGATGGTATGCCTTGTATCTTTTATGCTGACTACTATGGCAACCCGGCGCATAACCGTCCAATGGTGCCTAACCTCGGTAAGTTTATCAAGCTGAGACACTTATATTCATATGGGGAGCAGACGGACTATTTTGATGATAAGCATATTGTAGGCTGGGTCAGAAGCGGTGATGATCAGCATCCTGATTCCGGTTTTGCTGTTCTGTTAAGCAACGCAGAAGGCGGCACAAAAAGAATGTATATAGGCAAGGACCGCTCAGGAGTAAAGTACTATGACGCACTAAGCAATAATCCGGAGCCTGTTGTCATTGATAAGGATGGATATGGGCTTTTCACAGTCGGTGATAAAAGTGTATCCGTCTGGGTTCTTAAGGGCGCACACGAAGAACTTATAGTAAATGAATAATATTTGAAACAAACGCTCTCATTCGAGCGTTTGTTTCTCACTGTATAAGCCGGAAGCCATAACTTCAAGTTCGAAGCTGAACAGCGGATCCAGCAGTTTTTTCAGACGCTTGATATCCGGATTGACTTTTGCAGAAATCGTGACAGCATCGTTTATGGCCATGGAACCAAATAGCGAAATGATCGCCAGAAGTACCTGATCCAATATCAGTGAAAGCGCAACACCCACTATGCTGAG
>JBGUKU010000043.1:0-12189 GCA_045114615.1 Anaerovoracaceae bacterium | reverse complement strand
CCTTTGGCGCTGTCTGACCTGCTGTGAAAAGGAACGTATGCTGAAGGCAAAGGTAAATGTTAATGTGCCTTCGGCGCCCGGAAGAATGACGTTCCAGCTTGTAAAGCTTATCGAAGAAGATGAGCTGCAGGCTGTTCCTTTATTTGCGAGGTCGGGCATGATATCGCCGGTGAGTGAAGCGGACGGATACTTTGTGATGACCGAAAATCAGGAGGGCATCAGACCGGGAGATACAGTCAACGTTCATTTGTGGAAGTGAAAGGTATTGGTATGAAGAGGAATCTGTATCTGACTACGAAGCCTGTTGAAGAGGCAAGAGATATATACATGGATGCGCTCGGCCATGCTGCGGATCCGCGTTCTGAAGTGGTAAAGGTGATCGATGCTCTTGGACGGGTCACCTCAGAAGCTGTATATGCCATTTATTCGTCACCACTGTATAATTCCGCTGCGATGGACGGTATCGCGATAATTTCATCCAGGACCGTCGGCGCATCAGAGGCATCTCCGGTGACACTGAAAGCAGGAGAGGACTATATCATCGTAGATACCGGAGACCCTATAAGAAAGCCATATGATGCTGTCATAATGGCAGAGGACACCCAGGAGACTGAAGGCGGCATGGTTATACGCGCTGCCGCTCCTGCATGGCAGCATGTAAGGCCTGTAGGAGAAGATATAGTTGAGGGCGAGATGATACTCACTAGATGCCACAGGATACGTCCGATAGACATAGGAGTGTTGCTTTCCGGCGGTGTCACTGAGATATCCGTGTTTGCACAGCCGAAGGTAGGCATAATTCCGACCGGGACAGAGATCGTGGAACCATATGAGGACCCAAAGGAGGGAGACATTATTGAGTCGAACTCCAGGATGTTCGAGGCAATGGTGAGCGAGCAGGGCGGCATTCCTCACAGGTATGATATTGTTCCGGACGATTACGAGACGATAAAGGCAAGCGTTCTGAAAGCCCTCAAAGAGAACGATATGGTGATAGTGAATGCGGGATCGAGCGCAGGCACCGAGGACTATACGGTTCATATTCTCAGAGAGATAGGCGAAGTTTTCGTTCACGGAGTTGCCATGAAGCCGGGAAAACCGGTCATTCTGGCGAAGGCATGCGGCAAGCCTGTAATAGGTATACCGGGATATCCGGTATCCGCGTATCTTGCAATGGAGAATTTTGCATATCCCGTGCTTAGAAGTTTTTCCGGATTCAGGGCGTCGGGTGAAAGGGATATCGAAGCTGTACTCTCGCGCAGACTGGTCTCGTCACTCAAGCACAGGGAATATGTACGTGTAAGAGTAGGGCGTGTAGGGGACAGATATGTATGTGCTCCGCTTGCAAGAGGCGCCGGCGCTGCCATGAGCATGGTGAGAGCCGATGGATTCTGCGTGATACCGCAGGAAGCGGAAGGTTATGAAGCAGGAGAGACCGTTGCAGTCACACTGCTTTGCTCACCTGAAGAAATAGACAGGACTATAGTATGTACAGGCAGCCATGATATGCTTCTTGACGTGATCTCGGATCTCATGTCGGGAGAAGGTGAAGGCGTCAGGCTTTCAAGCACTCATATAGGAAGTCTTGGTGGACTGATGGCTCTTCAGAGAGGAGAAGCTCATATCACTCCGACACACCTGCTCGACGAAGAAACAGGAGTGTATAACGAATCATATATACGATCTCTCTTCCCGGGAGAGGAAATGGTGCTGGTAAAAGGAGTAGGAAGGATACAGGGGATAATGGTAGCCTCCGGAAATCCTTTGGGTATAAAAGGAATAGAAGATCTCACGAGAGTCAGTTTTGTCAACAGACAGAGGGGAGCCGGCACACGTGTATTGTTGGATTACAAACTTAAGCAGGCAGGCATTTCTCCTTCAGAGGTCAGGGGATATGACGCGGAAGCTGCTACGCATATGGCTGTGGCGGCACAGGTCGCCGGCGGTGAAGCCGACTGCGGCATGGGTGTTTATTCCGCAGCTCATGCTTTGGGACTGGATTTCATACCGGTAGGTGAAGAGGAATACGACTTTGCTATGAGGAAGAAGACACTTGAGCTTCCGGAAATGCAAAGCTTCCTAAGACTGCTGACGGGCGATGAGTTCAGAGCTGAGCTTGACAGACTCGGCGGCTATACGACAGAACATACCGGAGAGATCAGGTATATTGATCCGGAATAAAAAGAGAAAGAAAAAAGCCGGGCTCGTTTACAGCTCGGCTCCGCAGTCATAACAGTATGGAGCGCCTTTCGGATTCAGGGTGCCGCATTCAGGACACACCGTCATGGCCGATTCATCGACCGCATCGGTTACCCGTATCCTGACGCCTATATCGAGCTTTTCCGCTATCGATTCAGCATAGCGGTTGAGCTTTTTATTTTGCCTGTAAAAGGTCTTTCCGCATGCTTTCCGAAGTGTGTCAAGACCTGAACGGTATTTTTCATCCGTATGCCAGAGTATCGTGACCACATCGTGTATACCGCCTCTGTCCGTTATGAAGGTGATATTGCGTACTTCATCGCAGTACACTGCGGCATAGATGGAATCCGCCAGAGCGAGCACGCCGTAATCGACCGGACGGCCGTCTTCATTAAGAAATATGGCAGCTTTCGGAGTCAGTTTCATCTCGCTGAAACGCTGCGCATGTCTATTAACGATATAGTAGTTACTGTTAAGCATGCTTAAAATGACTCTTAATCGACTTTAACTTCTCCCGCAAGAACCTTTTTGTAGTCCTCATAATTCTTTTTAAGCAGATTAGGAGTATCTAGTTCATACGGGCAATGAGCAGTGCACTGTCCGCATTCGATGCATGTATCGATTTTCTTCATTTCCTCCTGCCAGTGCTCGTTGAGCCATGAAGCGGAAGGTGCGCGTCTCAGCATAAGAGACATCCTCGCGCAGTTATTGATCGCTATCCCCATCGGGCAGGTAGCCAGACAGTATCCGCAGCCTCTGCAGAAATCTCCGGCGAGAGCTTTCTTCTCGGTCTCGATGTAGTCGCGCATCTCGTCAGTGAGCACCGGAGTGTTGTCCATGTATGACAGCCATTCGTCGAGTTCGCTTTCTTTCTGAACGCCCCAGATAGGGAGCACATCAGGATAGTCTTCGAGGAATGCCATCGCTACGTCAGATCTTGTGATGAGTCCGCCTGCCAGGCTCTTCATAGCAATGAATCCCATGCCCTTGTTTATGCAGCGTTCAACGAGCTCATAATCCTTAGGATCTGCCAGAAAGCTGAACGGGAACTGCAGTGTTTCGTAAAGACCCGAATCAACGAGGTCGAAAGCTACGCCGATCTTGTGTGCAGTGACTCCGATATGGCGGATCTTGCCGGCTTCCTTTGCTTCGAGCAAAGCTTCATAAACTCCGGTGCCGTCGCCGGGAGCATAGACCTGACTTACCATATGGAGCTGGTACAGATCGATATAATCTGTACGGAGCTCTCTGAGTGAGGTCTCAAGGTCTTCTCTGACCTTGTCCCCGGTTGTACCGGCAGTCTTTGTGGCGATATAGACCTTGTCGCGCATCCCTTCAAAAGCGATCCCGAGCTTGGTCTCGCTGTCGGTATATGCTCTTGCCGTGTCAAAATAGCGCATGCCGCCTTCGTACGCCTTTCGCAGAATGGCAACGGCATCTTCAGTGCTTCTCCTCTGGATAGGGAGTGCTCCAAACGCGTTCTGCGGCACCGTTATTCCGGTACTGCCGAGTGTGAGGTCTCTCATCTTCATTTCCCCCTTTGTTGCATACTTTGTAAAATGACATCACCGTCTCAGGATGGCTTTCCCGCATGGCGTGATGCCCTAAAGACCGTAAAGTTCTGTATATTTCTTTTCAAGATAATCGATATAGTAAGCAGGATCAAATTCCGCTTCGAAGACTCTGCTGAGCAGTTCAGCAGGTGCGAATCTTCCGCCGTGCTGCCATATATGTTCGCGGTTCCATTCATTTACAGGACCGAAATCACCGTTCTCAATACAGGAATCAAAATCAACACTTTCTTTCATCTTTGCAAGGAACTGAGCTCCGTAAGCATTGCCGAGCGCGTATGAAGGGAAGTAGCCTATCGATCCGTTTCCCCAATGGCAGTCCTGAAGCACGCCGTGCCTGTCGTCAGGAACGTCGATGCCGAGATATTCTTTGTACATGCGGTTCCACTCGGCAGGCAGATCCTTTACTTCAAGTTCATCGTGCATCACGCGCTTTTCAAGCTCATAGCGGATCATTATGTGCAGAGAATATGTAAGCTCGTCTGCTTCTGTCCTTATGAGAGAAGGCTGCACCTTGTTGATACCGCGGTACAGCTCATCAGCACTGTGTCCGGCCATCTGCTCAGGCAGGATACGTGCGATATCAGGGAAAATCATTTTGCAGAAAGATTTGCTTCTTCCGATGATATTTTCGTAAAATCTGCTCTGGCTCTCATGAATGCCCATGGATGCGCCGCCGTCCAGCACCGTGAAGGCAAGCTCATCTGCTGAACCGGTGTCGTAGAGAGCGTGACCGCCTTCATGGATCACGCTGAACATTGAACACGCAAAGTCGTCCTCGTAATAGTGGGTTGTGATACGCTCGTCAAAATGTGATCCGAAGCTGGTAGTGAATGGATGTTCCGTTGTTGCAAGGCCTACATGTCCCAGATCGAGTCCGATTTTGTTCATCAGAAAATAAGCGAGTTTTTCCTGATCTGCAGGGGAGAAGTAACCATATCTGATGCTGTCATCGACCTGTGGTTTCTCCTGTATGCGCTTCAGAAGCGGCACGATGCCCTTCCTTAGCTTTTCAAAGAACCTGTCACAAGTTTCCATGGTAAGGCCTTCCTCATATACATTCAGCCAGTGATCATAAGGATCCTTGTCAGGTTCAGTATATTTTGCGAATCTTTTGTGGGTTTCGAAGATCTGCTCGAGATAAGGGCGGAAGAGCTCGAAATCCGAGTCCTCCTTTGCTTTGTGCCATACGTCATCCGCCCTGATAAGAAGTTCCTGATATGCGATGTATTCATCAGCCGGGATCTTCTTCATTTCACGTATGTCCTTGAGCAGAAGGTATACCATACGCTGCTCATCTGCGCTGAGATCCTCCTTGTTCGCATCGAGAAATTCCAGCAGCTCGAACGTTTCATCAGATGTACTCTGCCTGTATATCTCCTCGGAAAGGATGGACATAGTAGTTGCTCTGTTTTCAGCCGTATCCTTTGGGGCGTAAGTGCATCCGTCATAATAGATGAGCCCGACAGCGTGGTCATAAGCGGCCATTTTGCGCTGCAGTGACATCAGCCTTTCGCGGGCTTCATCAAGAGTCATATTTATCATAAAAAAATACCTCCGGTAACTGATTAAGTGTATTATATATTATAAAATATTTGCAGAATATTAGCCACACAGGGGAGCACATTGGAATTCAACAAAAAAGCGCTGAACAAAAAACTTGTAAAGATCGCTGCACCGATAGCCATACAGGGTATCGTGTCGGCGACTCTTTCCATGGTAGACAACATCATGGTGGGCTTCCTCGGAGAAACAGAGCTTGCTGCTGTAGGTGTGGGCTCCCAGCTGTTTATGGTGCATTATCTTGTGCTGTTCGGGATACTGTCTGGATCTGCGACCTTCATGGCACAGTTCTACGGAACAAAAGACATGGCCAATATACGCAAGGTCATAGGTTTTGACTTCACGCTTCTCGCTGTGCTTGGAACTGTTTGCTTCATTCTCGTGAACTGCTTCATGAACGGAATACTGTCCGTGTATACTGAAGATCCTGCCGTAAAGGTACTGGCAGCTCAGTATGTGAGAATCAACAGCCTGGCCTTCCTGCTCATGGCAGTCTCCGCGCCGCTTGAAATGGCATTTAAGGCGACGCAGCAGGTAAAGATCCCGATGACCATAAGCACGGTAATTTTCTTTTCCAACATCGCCATCAATTACGTTCTCATCTTCGGTAAGTTCGGTTTTCCTAAACTGGGTGTTGCCGGAGCGGCAATAGGAACGCTCTCATCGAGGATCATAGAAGTTCTTATGAACTCATACTTCGCATTCCGCGCGAAAAACGAGTTCTTCGGTAAGGTAAGGAGCTATTTCGGATGGGATTGTGTGCTCATAAAGAGGATCATAAAAAATGCCACACCGACTACCATAAATGAATTCTTCTGGAGTTTCGGACAGACCATGTATGTGGCAGCATTCAGCCGTATAAGCACAACCGCGTATGCGGCCTATCAGGCAGCTAACTCCATCTTCAATATATTCAATTTTGCAGCATTCAGCATAGGAGATGCGGCACTTATACTCATAGGAGAGAAGCTTGGAGAGGGCGACATGGAATACACATGGAAGCTCTCAAAACACATGATAAAAGCTTCTATACTTGCAGGCACTGTAATTGGAACGATAACCATATTATTGTCTTCGCCGCTGTCGGGCATCTTTAACCTTACTGATGAGGGCAAGATGTATACGAAATACATACTTATAGTATTTGGCGCTACCATGGCAGCAGATCTTTACAACGGCCTGCAGATCGCCGGCATCCTGAGGGCAGGAGGAGACACGAAATTCGCGATGATATCCGAAAGCATGTGCATATGGTTCATTGCAGTGCCGCTGGCATTCATCGCTTCACTTGTGTGGCACCTTCCTGTACATATGGCACTTCTGGTGACCAGAACTGAAATGTTTATAAGAGCTGGCATACTTACTAAACGTTATCTCTCAAAGAAGTGGATGAATACGGTTATAACAGACCTTTAGATCCGGGGCGGGGGAGGAATCAACATTGAAGAATAAGAAAAGAAAACAATATCTGATAGCAGTGCTTCTGTTCCTCGTGGTGTACGCTGCTCTGCTGACCATGCTCGTCCTGTTCGAAAAAGACCAGCCCGGTGCACATATACATACATTCGCCGATGCGATCTGGTATTCGCTGGTCACGATATCTACAGTAGGGTATGGAGACGTCACGCCGGTCACACCTGCGGGGCATATCATAGGAACCATCTTCCTCCTGATGTCGATGGGATTACTGGTCGCGTTATTCGGATCAGTTGTATCTGTTCTCACAAGTGAAGGACTGCCGATGTTCAGGCTTAGACTCAGAAGGCACAACAACTGGTACTATTTCGCGGAATTCACTTCAGAGGCTGATGTCCTTGCAAGGGATATTCTGTGTGAGGACCCCGACGGCGTCATTATTTTCGGTATAAACAAGGAGATGGAGATAGAAAAGCCGGATTACCCTTGCTTCTTTATAAACGTGTCTCCGGCGAGAATAGTCGCCCATAAGAAGGGCGTCGGGGAAAGATGCAAGCTCTTTTTCCTGGATGAGAATGATATCGGCGGAAACCTGAAGGCTATGAATGTCCATGAGCTCAATGCCGACGTATATGCCCGCACCATGAGCGGTTCGGAGAAGATGTCGGGTAACATCAGATTATTCCAAAGTTATGACTGCTGCGCCAGAAGCTACTGGCGGGAAAATCCGCTGCATCATATGGAAGACATAATCGTCATCATAGGCTTTGGAAACTATGGGACCGCATTGCTTGAGCGCGCGATCCTCATGAATATAAATGATTCGGAATTTGACGTGTCATATCATGTTTTCGGTGACAGCAGACGCTTCAGACAGATACACGTAAATCTTGGCGCTGCGATGGGAATAAATGAGAGGCATGACGGCCATGACAGCATTTTCTTCCACGATGAGGGATGGGAGAGCGCACATGAACTTATAAGATATGCCGACAGGATCATAATCTGCGAGGATGATGTGGAGACAGGCTGGGATATCTACTGGCAGATACAGCGTTTCTATAACAATAAAAACAGGATCCACCTCAGAAGCAACCGCATTACACCGGGTGTGAACTCCTTTGGCACTAATGAGCAGATATTTACGGTCAACCAGATAGTCCGCACAAGACTCAATGACGCAGCAAGACTCATGAACGACCTGTACCGCAGGAGTGTTAAGGAAAGCCTTGACTGGGATGATCTGAGCGACAGACTCAAGCAGTCAAAGATAGCAGCAGCCGACCATCTTATAATAAAGATCAGTATGCTGCTGAATGACCGGATCATAACTGACCTTGATTATAAGACTTTCAAGGAGGCATATGATTCGCTTTGCGAGGCAAAAAAAGATCCTGCACAACTCGATATGCTCCGCAGGATTGAACACGCGCGCTGGGTGCGTTTTTATGCCTATTACAACTGGAAATACGGTGAAGTAAAGGATCCGTACAAGCGCGAGAACCCTATGATCTGTGAGTACGATGACATGACAGAAGCCCAGAAGGCTTATCACGACCGCGCATGGGATCTCATAGGCGAGCTTGCAAAGCAGCTGAGCAACAGCTGATATCAGCGCTTCCAGGTCTTCAGCGAGAAGAGGAAGAGTACAGGGAAGAGCTCCAGTCTGCCCGCGAGCATGTCGAAAGCCAGCACCAGCTTCGAAAGCCCGGAGAAGGCTGCGAAATTGCCTGCCGGACCGACCATTCCCAGACCGGGACCGATGTTGTTTATGCAGGCAATGACACCCGTCACATTTACTTCAAACGGGAAATTGTTGAGGGATACCAGGACCACGCTGGCTACAGTTACCAGGCAATATACGGTGAGGTAGACCATGCAGGTATTAAGTGTTTCTTCCTCAACGATCCGTCCTTCAAAGCGGATGCTTTCCACGGATCTTGAGTGGAGCATCCTGCGCATGCTTCTTTTGGCAGTACGAAGAAGCAGCATGACTCTTGAAACTTTCAGTCCGCCGCCCGTGCTTCCGGCACACGCACCGATGAACATCAGCAAAACGAGAAGAGTGCGTGAGTACTCCGGCCATTGGTCAAAATCCATTGTGCCGAATCCGGTCGTAGTGATGATCGATGAAACAGAAAAGAATGAATGACGTACAGCCTGATGGAGTGATCCGTATAGGCTGTTTATATTTATCGCGATGGTTATCACGGCAAAGGCAATGATGCCCAGATACCAGTGAAACTCCTCACTTTTGACAGCGGCCTTGAATCGTTTCAGAAAGATCAGGTAGTAAACGTTGAAGTTGACACCGAAGAGGATCATGAACACTCCCAGGACGGTTTCAAAGTACTCACTGTCATAGTAGCCTATACTTGCGCTGTGGTTCGAGAAACCGCCTGTACCGGCAGTTCCGAACACATTGATGAAGCAGTCAAACAGAGGCATCCCTCCTGCGAGAAGAAGGACCAGAAGCAATGCGGACATCGCAAAATAAATACCATATAGTATCGCTGCAGTGTCGCGCATTTTCGGTACCAGTTTAGCAGAAGAAGGACCCGGTGCTTCAGCTCTGAGAATATACATGCTTCGCTTGCCGCCGAGCGGGACTATTATCATGCTGAATACAAGTACCCCCATGCCGCCTACCCAGTGTGTAAAGCTGCGCCAGAACAGCATGGCATTGTCGAGCGCCTCTATATCATTCAGTATGCTCGAACCGGTAGTTGTAAAACCGGACACGGTCTCGAAGAAAGCATCAATGAATCCCGGAATCTGCCTGCTTATGACAAAAGGAAGACAGCCGAAGAAACTGAGCAGTATCCATGAAATTCCGGTGATGGCAAGACCTTCACGCGCATAGATGCTGCTCTTGCCCGGTTTGACAAGTCTGAGAAGTCCGCCTGCAGCCGCAGTAATGACTGCCGTGATCAGGAAGGCGCTGACAGAAGCCTGCTCATGATAAATTAGTCCCACAAATAAGGGAATGATAAGCAGACCTGCTTCTATTAACAATATTTGTCCGACTGTATGTAATACTACCTTTGTTTTCATGAATTATTTCAGGATCATGGAAAGATCCGTCAGCTGCTTAAGTGTTGTTGTTATGATGACATGGTCTCCCTGCTCAATGGTGTCATTGCCTCGAGGTATGATAACTGAACCATTACGCAATAAGGCACATATAAGAATACCATCCTTAAATCTGAGGTCCTTGAGAGGGATGCCGGTCAGATCATCATGCTTTTCTTTCACTATGAATTCAAGAGCTTCTGCTGTCTGCTCAGATATGCGGTATACGGTCTCAACATTGCTGCTGCCCGCGCTTTCCGCAGCGCGCACATAGCTTATGACACGGCTTGTCACTATGTCACGCGGACACACGATACTGCCGACACGGTCTGAATCTATCAGATCGATCATGCTGCTCTTAGAGATCTTCGTTACAACTTTAGGTACTCCCTCGCGCTGTGCGTACATACCCATCAGTATGTTTACTTCGTCTGTTCCGGTGAGACTTATGAAAGCGTCTGCAGTATCAAGACCTTCTTCGTCAAGTACATCTCTGTTTGTGCCGTCTGCGTTCAGTACCAGAATATCAGGGAGGAGCTGGTTGAACGTTTCAGCCGTAACCGGATCATTATCGAGTATTACAGGTTTCATGCCTATGCCGCGCATCATGCGGATGAGATAATATGCGATCATACCGGCACCGATAATGATGACATGTTTAGGCATGCGGCTTTTGATGCCGCAGAGTTTGAGAAAGTGCTCAGCCTCATTCGGTTCAGCTGCGAAACTTATGACATCGCCTTTTCTGAGAATTGCGCTGCCGTCAGGAATGGAGGTGGAACCGTTTCTCCTGATCGCGCATACCAGAGCTTTTGAGCTGTATTTGACGGCAAGTTCCTGCAGTGTCATCGAGGTAACCGGACCGTCTTCTGCCAGGCGGAACTCAACGATCTCAAAAAGACCGTGCCTGAACGGCTCTACGGACATAAGACCCGGGAAACGGAGAACGGAAAAGATCTCCTGGGCTGCATAGAGCTCAGGGTTGATAGTCATGGAAAGTCCCATGTCTTCTGAGAATATTTCTATCTCATCGGCAAGCTCCGGTTTGCGGACGCGGGCTATGGTATGAGATGCGCCGAGCTTTTTTGCCAGAAGACAGCAGATCATGTTTACTTCATCACTGTTTGTTGCAGCAATGACAAGATCAGCTGTCCCGGTGCCTGCTTCAATAAGCAGGTTTCTGTCAGCTGCGTTTCCGGCCAGACAAAGAACATCAAGGCTGTTCTGTATGTCAAGGAGTTTCTTCTCATTCCGGTCTATTGCGACTATCTGATGACCTTCCGAAGCCAGCTGTTCTATAAGTAAACTGCCGACTTTTCCGGTCCCGATCACTATGATTTTCACTTTGTTGCCTCGCTATAGTTGTATTATAATGTCCTTTTGATAGACTTATACCACACACATTTTTTACAAGCAAATAAAACCGATCAGCAAAGCGATGATGAATTCAAAAAAAATCACACTGGGAATACTCGCACATGTTGATGCCGGCAAGACTACCTTGTCGGAGGCTTTGCTGTACCTCACGGGAGAGATAAGGAAACCGGGAAGGGTGGATCACGGTGATGCCTTTCTTGATGATGATCCCATAGAGAGAAACCGCGGGATCACCATCTTTTCAAGACAGGCACGGTTTAACATAAAGGGAGACAGCGCGGATACCGAGGTGACTCTCATAGATACCCCTGGCCATGTCGACTTTGCAGCTGAGATGGAGCGGTCACTTTCGGTGCTTGATTATGCTCTTCTGGTCATCAGCGGATCAGAGGGTGTGCAGGCACATACGAAGACACTGTACCGTCTGCTTAAAGAGAGGAATATCCCGGTCTTTGCGTTTGTGAACAAGATGGATATCGCTGTGAGGCACAAGGAGGATATACTGAAAGAGCTTGCTTCTGATCTGGATGCGGGACTGGTCGATTTCAGCGGAGCAGCAAAAAGAACAGAAGCATTTACTGATGCCGTGACGCTCTATTCTCCTGATCTTGCAGAGGCAGTGCTTGAAGAGGATACAATCTCGGATGATGAAATCGCTGATTCGGTTGTAAGGGGAGAGATCATACCTTGTATTTTCGGATCGGCTCTGAAAATCGAGGGTGTAGAGGAATTGCTTGAAGTGCTCGGCAGATACACAAAAGAACCTGAGCGCGGTACAGAATTCGCGGCGAGAGTATTTAAGACAGCTGCCTCGGAAGACGGCGAAAGGCTGTGTTTCATAAAGATAACCGGCGGAGAACTCAAGGTAAAAGATAAGGTGAAAATAAACAGCGCTTCGGAAGATGAGAGCAGAGAGGAGAAGGTGAACAGGATACTGCTCTTTTCCGGCAGCCGCTGCGTCTCTGTCGATTCCGCAGCGGCCGGCACGGTC
>JBGUKU010000042.1:0-4054 GCA_045114615.1 Anaerovoracaceae bacterium | reverse complement strand
CTTATTAACAAATAAACTGGATCTGTACGCCTGCAGGATCTGTTACAAAGAAAAACTGCACTCCGGGTACCGGGACTATGACCGGTGTCACTGCGTATCCATCTGCCGACAGTTCTCCGCGTAGTTTTACAATGTCATCCGTGTGAAAGCCGATGGATATGTTTTTGTTGCCGGAATCATCAGCATCAGGATTATTGATGATCTCGATGCATGTCTCGCCTGCTGCATTGGCAAGGAATACGAGATCCATTTCCGGGCGGTTGTCTCTTTGTATCGTCAGCCCGACTACATTTTCATAGAATTTGATTTCTTCTTCAAAACGATTTGTCTGAATCGTCACATGCTGCATTTTCATATTTGTTCTCCATTCATATTATCAATACTGTTTTTTGATTTTACCATGGCAGTTTGCTCGTTGTCGATAGTAAGCTGCTCACTTGCTTATAACTCTTTGATGCACTTGTTACAGGGAGGTGAGCGGTCAGTTACGGCTGCTACGGAAAAGATTATTGAAAGATGAATGATCGTTCATGTATAAAACAAAAAAATGTCGCTTCATAGAATGCCCCGTCAGTATTGCAAAACAATCAAAATTTTTTTAAACTAATAGTGATATAGTGTGAATCAAAACTGATAATCACAGGATTTGATAAACGGGTATCCTGCGTCAGAGATACCCTGAAAAGAGGCAATTATATTTTGAAAGAAAGGAGCAAGTATAATGGGTAAATTCAGGTATGCCAGCAGAATGGAGACCATGCACGATACTGCTATGTATATGCGCGGTCTGTTCGACAACATGACGGATCCTAACATGAGATCGTTCGGGGGAGGCGCTCCGGCACGCAGCGTGCTACCAATGGATTACATGGAAAAGATCGCGGGTGAAGTTCTGTCTGATAAAGGAAGAGGCTTTGAGGCTTTCCAGTATTCGGCAACATTCGGCCTGCAGGATCTTCGTCAGGCAGTATGTGACCACCTTCTCAAGCCGACAGGAATAGAGGCGGGTCCGGAAAACATCCAGATCGTCAGCGGCGGTCTTGAAACGATGTATCTCGTTTGCCAGCTCTTTATCGAGCCGGGCGATGTCATCCTGACTGAGAATCCGTCGTTCCTGCATGTAACAGATACATTCAAGATGTGCCAGGCTGAGGTCATCGCATGCGAATGTGATGATGACGGCATTATTCCGGAAGATGTTGAAAGAAAGATAATGCAGTATGACGCTAAGATCGTATACACCGTTCCGACATTCGGCAACCCGACAGGCCGCAGCCTTACAGTAGAGAGAAGAAAGAAACTTGCTGAGATCGGCAGCAAATACAATGTGATCATCCTCGAAGACGACCCGTACAGAGATGTACGTTATGAGGGCGAAGTACTGCCGGCTATCCGCAGCTTTGACAAGACAGGTAATGTAATAATGGCCTGCAGCTTCTCAAAGATCTTCGCGCCGGGCTCACGTCTCGGATATGCAGTTGCGGATCCTGAGCTTATCTACGCTCTGAGAGATATAAAGATCGCAACGAACTCACAGCCCCCGGGGGTCAGTGAAGTGCTCATGGCAGAGTTCTTCCACAGAGGATTCTATGAGGAGAACATGAAGAAGATGTGTGCTCTGTACAAGGAAGGCAGAGACGCGATGATGGAGACCATGGACAAGTTCTTCCCTGAAGGATTCAAACGTACGACTCCGGACGGCGGCTACTATGTATGGGTAGAGTTCCCGAAATCAGTCAGCACAAAAGAACTGAAGAGAAGAGCCGAAGAACACAAATTCACATTCCTTTCCGGCGGAGACTGGTATCCGTCAGCAAATCCTGAAGATCACGATAATACGGCGAGATTCAACTTCACGACGCAGCCGGTCGAGATCATCAGAGAAGGTATCGAGCTCATCGGAAAGATCGCATGTGAGATGGCGGCTGAATAAGCTTATAAAGCAGGCTTGCAAAACAAAGAGCTGTTATGAAGTGACCCTTTGTCAAGAGAAATTTCCCTTTGGCCACAATTGTTTTCTGAAGGTATCCGGAAAGAGCCTGTTTGAACAGTCTCCGGCATTAGCCACTCTGTTATTCGTGGATCATGACATTGTCATGCCAACAGTGTAATGGTTCGCCGAGAGTCCTGCTATCTATCCTCGTGGATCACAATATTCTTGTGCCAACATAGCTCGCACGCAGATGACTCGAACCTTCATGTTTCCGGGCTCCTCCCGGATACCTTCAGCATCATTAACTTATGGATGCGAAGCGGCACTTTTGTGCCGGCCGCTTGATTGCCCCTGCATCGGGTCGGGGCTTGTCTGCCAAGGGCATCTGTCGTCGTCAGGCGATACGCAACACCTTTGACTGATAAGACGCAATCTGATATCCAAATCTTTCTTCACGCCAATGTCCCCTTGATATTTCCTGTCATCATCCCCCAGACGAAACAAGCCAGTTCTCTGCTGACTGCGGCCACCGCAATATTTCGCGTTTTCCCTCGCTGGATCATACGGTAATACTTTCGGCGCATACGCTCATTTGCTTTATCAGCGTAAGCTATGACTGCACTGTCATTCCCGCGTTGTTTTGCCTTCAATGCTTTTGACTTATGCCCGATTCTTCCTTTGCAGATTCCTTGCGCTGCTTCTATTAGCAATTTGCGTAAGTGAACGTTGCCAGCTTTAGAAATCGTCTTGTGATTGATTGCGTCACCACTTGAATCCTCCCCAGGAATCAATCCAAGGTATGCTGCATACAGATTACCTTTTCGAAATCTCGCAAAGTCTCCTGTTTCTGCAATCAAAGCCAATGCAGTTACTGTTTCTATTCCGAGAAAGCATCTCAATCTATTTACTTTTTCATTATATGCATCCATTGATGCCAATTCTTCAATACGATCATTGAACTGGTCGATTCGATTGACCTGATATTCATAGGTCGTCATATATTCATTCAATATCTCAGTATCCAGCGGATCAAGCTTCAAATCGTAAAGCCATTTAATATGTCTGGTCGTCCAATTACTTTTCCCGGGGTATTTGTGGCCATGTCTAGTGCAGAAGGCAATAATTTGCTGTTTCACTTTTGTTAATGCAGATTTATGATCATCACGCATACGGATGTAATCTTTGATTTGTTCATCATCACGATCTGGTACGTGTACATAACTGCAACTATTGTGCGCCATATTCCTAACAATGTTTTCTGCATCACGTCTATCTGATTTTCTGCGCTTTCCTTTCTGCACATTAATAGTGGACGGTGCAAGTATGAGACACTTGATTCCCTTTTCTACGAGCTGTCGCATCAGTGTATAACCGAAGCAACCAGCCTCATAGCCACAGATTACATCAAATTTATATGGGATTTCTTTTCGCAAATTTGCAATATACCTGACTACACTTGCACCTCCTGGCTGAGTTTGAACTTGTGCAAACAATCTGTCTTCACCGCCGAAAACTGGTTCTAAAGAGCAAAAAGTGAAGTTTGTGCTATGGACATCAATTCCGACATATATTATTCTATTCATAGTGACCTCCCATTGTATGCGGTAATCCCCGCTTCTGATTATATCTAACAATTTCAGTATACGGGTAAATCCACGTTTTTACAATTGTGGGGGTCACTTCATATTATCTATCAACGGGGCACCTGTAAATACGGGTGCCTCTTTGAGATTGTTGTGGTATAATGAAAAGCAGTCTGAGATCAGGCAAAGAGGCTGCAAAGGATCTGACATATTCAGTGAAAAAGAAAGGGCAAGCAAGGAAAAAATGATTGGAGTATTAGTTAATACGGCTGCTGTTTTTATAGCAGCTCTTATAGGTCTTGCTGCCGGTAAAGGGATACCGGAAAGGCTTACAACGACGATATTCCAGGGATTGGCGCTGTTTGTGATGTATGTGGGCATTACGGGCGCTCTGGGCGGCAAGAATACTATAGTGATACTGCTGTCGCTGGCTATAGGAGCTTTGCTGGGAGAGCTCATAGACCTTGACAAGGGACTGAAGAAATTCGGTGAATTCATCGAAAACAAATTCGTCAGAAAGAAAGAAAAAGGCGATGGT
>JBGUKU010000041.1:0-17746 GCA_045114615.1 Anaerovoracaceae bacterium | reverse complement strand
CACATGGCTTTCGAACTCTGAATCTGCGATATAAGTAAAATCTCCAACGATTATATTCGGGTTCGTTATCGTTGGTTTTACATAGATTTCATTGTCATATCCGGCAATCGGATGGATCATATTCGGATCTGGATACTTCCCATTTTTCACTTTTCACGACCTCCACAAATCTTGCTAATGTTTGTCAAGCAAGTTTTTCAATATCAGTATACAAAAAAGACGTATCAAAACAAATGACCGCAGTTGCGGATCCTTTCGAAAAGTATAATAATGTAGCCAGATCTATCTATAGAGTTCCATAGCTCTTGCATAGTAGATCCGGAGGAACTTGTTTACGCCAGCCATTTTAGCTACGTTATACGGTTTCCCCTCCTGTTCTTTTTTCATCATGAAAAGATATACAGGATCATCTTGAGGTTTATTCAGTTTAAGGGCCTGCATGACCTCAAAACAAGCTTTTCTGAGAGCCGGATTGCCACGTTTGGAGATGTGACGATTCCGGCTTTCAAACTGTCCGGACTGGTACGGCGGAGCATCATTGCCTGCATATGCATTAAGTGCTTTTCCACTGTGAAAGCGACGTATGTCACCTATCTCAGCCAGAATGATTGGTCCAAGCCTTTCGCCTACGCCATTCATGGAGCGAAGTATCCTGTACTCAGGAATTGTCTCGGCAATGTTCTGCATCTGCAGCATTATCTCGTCAGCAGCACGTTGCGATTCAGACAATATATCCACACATTGATCGAGAGCAACAGCCATATACTCGCTGTTGCTACGAGTCGTGATGCTGGCTTTTGAAAGCTCGTAAATGGCGAGACCTTTTGTTTCAGCGTTGCGTTCACCAACCTTATGGGCCAGTGCAATATATCTGTTCATGAATCTGGTTTTGCCAATTGAATTGATGTAGTCGAATGAATGGAAACGCTTAACGAACTGCAGAAGCATGCATTTTTCAGGGTTTCTGCTCTTAAGAGCCAGGATCCTGGTTATTCCTGGCATTGACTCGTCGAGCAGATTGATCAACTGCACCTTGCTTTTGGTCACCAGAGATATTCTCTGGCTGTACTGGGAAGACAGGAAATGCAGATCTTCATACTTCTGATCTAATGGTGAGTAAGGAACCAGCGAATACCATTTCTCAAGCGCATAGCGAGCGATCCGAAGAGCATCTTTCTTGTCTGTCTTAGTCTTACGTAGCTCAGCATCACCATACTTCTTCATAAGATATGGATTTACTAATGATGGTGAAAGACCGGCATCAATAAATGCTTTAAGCAACGGATAGTGATAATGACTTGTGGGTTCCATGAGAATAATTGGCTGATCATCGACTGCTTTTATGTATTTGATCAAAGCGTCGAGCTCCGCTCTCGAGTGATTCATCTCATATGGGTGAGCACGTATGGAACCATCGCCATCTAATATGGCAACCGTGCTCTTGCCCTTGGAGACATCGATTCCAACAGCAATCATTTCGACCTCCTTCAAAGAATTGTTTTGATTGGGTTCAGCTTCTTCAAGGTCCAGACATATTCTATAGTTAAACGGGAGAACGCTAAGGCTGCCCAACTTGCTTAATCGAATGCAGAACAATGAAGGCTGGCTAACACATTTGCGGTCGGGCGTGGCGTCCCAATCCCGAATTACGTTAGCCAATCACCTTCATCATAAAGAAAAGCGAAGACTGTTCAAAGTCCTCGCTTATATATTAAGAATCCCGGTTTGTCGCTATGTAATGCAACATCTATTTGATTACAGTTGCTCTGTTCGCGGAAGACCGTGCAATTAATAAACTTTATAGACCAGATATTCCGTTCCATCAATCGTTGTTATAGTATCTGTTAATTCAGCATGTACCGGTTCATCCTCACTTCTTCCCATCATCCGGCGTATATTTGCCTTTCCGTTCTCACCCTGCGTGATCACATATACGTTGTCCCTGCTCAAGAATTCGATGCCAAGATTTTCCGTATCTTCCGCTGCAAGCTTCTGCTCATAGAGCGGGCTGTATGCGGCCCAGCTGCCTGACATGAACCAGTTTCCCTGATGTAGGTCATCATATGGCGTGGAGGTAGTGAAACTGGTTGTCCTGAGCACATACCGATTGTCCGAATGCTTACCACAATACTCCAGCACTTCTGCCTTTCCAGTCTGTCCAGTCAATGCAGCAAGCTGTTTCGTCTGCAAAGAAGTAAGTGCATCCGGAAGTGCAACGTAATGGAAAAAGAAAACGAGTAACACTATCTGCACGAGCCCCGGCAGTCTGCACCACCGCATCTCCCGCCAACGAATCAGTATCCTCCCTGCCAGTAATACTCCTATACAGAAAGTCAGCAGCCAGATGGTCATCTCCACTCTCTTCGGAAAACGCCCGTTTATCACAAGGTATACCCATTCAGCGGCTACCAGCAAACTCATCGAAATGATCTCCATAAGCAGGACCGCGCTCTCCTTCCACCGTCTCTCACCGACAGTCACAAGGCTGAGAAGAAGCAACGGTAAAAGACTTTCCCATAGAATACAGGTGATTCGCTTCGTCCATTCTGAGATTTTTCTCGAATTTCGAATCTTTTCCTGTGTAAGCGGTATAGCCTCCCCGACACGCGGGCTCATCCATTTATATATATTCCGAATCCTGTCATTAACGTTTCCTTCCTCAGGCAAGTTCATCACTTCTTCCGGATGCTGCGCTGACACATATTCACAGATGGCGTGCACTTTTTCCGGTCCGAAGTCCTCTACCATGCAGTATGTATAGCTTTTAAAGGCTTTCACATCTTCTGCTCCCATCCCGATTCCGTTATAGAAGCTCTCATTTCCATTGTATTCAGGTATTCTTCCATAATCCTGCAACCATGAACGCTCCGAATTGTATGTTCTGTATGCCTTCCACGCTTCAGAACCATATGCTGAATTCTCGGCATGTATGAGTCCAAGGCTCATCACGCAAATGACGAATACTGCGATCCAGGGGCGCAAGGAGCGAAAGAACCCGAGGCGGAATTTGAGAACAAGTATTACCGCTATGAAAGGCATCACCATAAGGAAGCACTGTCTCCTAAGACACCAGCATGAGCCAAGCAGAACGACAAGTATCAGAAGATTCCCAGGCCTTGTGGCTTCCTCCTCGTCCATAAAGCCGAAAAACAGTATGCCCATTACTCCCATGAATGCTGAAGCCGTCGTAAAAGTCAGGTTAAAAAAAACAGGAAGCCACAGAAAGGCGACTGCCATGTCAAAAAGTACGCATAGTATAAGACGATTGCCTCTGAAAGCATGAATAATCCGATACAGAACACATATCATGGCGAAGATCGACAGCAAAGCTATCGTAAAGACATACCAGTTTGTAGCAGAAGCTGCGAACACTGCCTTGTTGCTTCCGAATTCAGCCTCCACGTTCATCCCCGGCACAGTGGAAGGCCACAGCCACTCCGGAACTGCCGGATCATGTTTGTAAAGCTCTGTTATCAGCCATGATAGCGGATACCTCACATAAAATGCGTGAGCTTCCGGGACTCCTGTATAAGACCCGTCCAGAAACTGAGCTATAAGCGCGTCATCATTGACATCATAACTGAAAGCTATTTTCTGCACAGCAGTATACATAAGCGTGAGCACCGATACTGCCGACAGCATAAGTTCGTACGCGAAAAGCAGAGTGGGAAACCACCGCTTTTCAGTTAATCCCTTTTGTTTCTTTCTGATCCTGCGTATCCATTCCATGAGATTATCTTCCTGATGTGCATTTTCAGTAAAGCAAAAGGCTATCAGCGTCTCTGAAAACCTCCCCAACTTTGAATTTGAACAGCTGCCTTTTCAGGAAAAATACGCTGAAAACTGCTCCAGAAGACCCTTTGCCTCATTAATGACTTCTTCGTTCTCGTTGTATTTTACGAGAGTACTCAGCATTTTCTCAAGTTCTCCCAGGTATACGGGTCCCTGCTCACTTTCATCATCTTCTGATTTCGACACGCTAATTCCGCTGCGCCATGGAGCCATGCCGGGGACAGCTCTGTCCGCAAGTGTCTGAAAGTGATCCTTCATACAGGCCAGCATTCTGAGTATCTGGCAGTCGTCTTCTGAATCAAGGACCTCTTCTATCATATCAGTCCCCCACTCCAGGCACTTTTTTTCCAAAAGCCCGTGCTTTTCAGAATAATGCCCAAACGGACCGTTCACATCTTCAAGGCTTATGACACTTTTTATTTCACTTTTATAAAACACAATTGGGGTAAGACGCAAAGCCTCCTCATCATAGCCGTATTCATGGAAAGCATATTCTCTGTCATCGTAAGATACGATACCCTCGAAGACCTCTCCCGAGGTAGTAATGATTCTTACGCATTTACCATCAAATTTATTAAGATCCATATCTTTCTCCGGTTGCTATACCGCAAATTTCCTCATAAATCTTGCTAATGTTTGTCAAGCAAGCCTTGCAATTACTTGGTTGCTTAATAGCAGTCTAATAGCGGGTCTCAGTTAGGAAAGCGGCAAAGAGAGCGTTGCTGATAAAAGCATATTCGTCTCTCTGATGGCCATTTTCGGTCATGGAATTGGCAAAGAGAGTGATATTCACGTCGTTTCCGTCCTTGTCTTTGCCTTCATAAGAGAATCCCATGATACCGTTCAGGAAAGCCTTCGTGTTCTCATCTTCACCGTAAAATATGCCTTCCAAAGGAGCGCGGCTGCCGTCACGCTGCACAAGGATCTTCGAGCCTTTAGGCAGAGCCGTAAAGTAGTCGGTGCCTATGGAGTATAACACGTCGTCCCCGTCCATGATGTAACTTGCATTGACAAGTGTTTCCGTAGGATAGGTAACATAGCCCAGACAGTCAACACCGTCAGCGGAGCCGGTCCGAATATCAGGGAGGATAGATTCCCTGACGCCCTCCACAGCATCATAGGCATATCCCACATAAGGAGCTCCTGCTTTCACAGCTGCAAGGCTCTCCTTGTCCAACTCAGCGCCACCTACCACCGCATCAGCCCCGGCAGGATCCTCAGTGGTGCCAAAACCCATCAGGTCCATTGCTATCCGTTCATTGTTGTAATCAGTGGAAAGAGTTACGAGGGTGTTGTACACGTAGCCGTCAGGAGCAGGCGTAAGAGCTTCCTTTGTTCCGCTGATGTAGACCGTAGGCGTCTTTTCGATGACATAAGCGGTAAAATGCGGATCCTTCACGCCGGTGCCTGTGAGGATATGATCGGCAGACACTGCCTGCCAGTCCTCATATGAGCAGATAAAGTCGCCCTTGTAAGCGCCCTCGGTGATCAAACCGACCTTTTTGCCGGATTTCAGTAGGATATTTACAGCTGCAGTGGAGCTCTCAGAGGCGTTAGAGATGATCACGTCCCCTCCCTCTTCTCCAGTAAACCGGGATACAGCGTTCTCCTGCAGGAAAGGCTGCAGCGTATCATAGGTCAGGGTCTTGTCCAAAGAGCCTGCGATCGCATCGTATTCCGCGGGCTTCACACAGGTGACCATGTCAAAACCGCGGATGTAATTGAAGGATCCGCTGGTTTCATTAGTCAAAGAATCCCAGGTTTTTATTAGATTCCCTTTATAAAGAGCAGAGTTAGCCACAGACCGCTTCGCCTGGTACATGGAAACCACGGCAGTCCCGGCAGGCAATGTATTTCCGTCTGCGGTTACAGGAGAGCCGGCAATGCTGACTTTCACGTCGTTACGGGTCAGGTATTCGATCATTTCAAAGGCTGCCTGAAGATTAGTCTGGTTCTCCGCATCCAGAGGGATCAGATAGCACTCCGGGAAGAACTGTCCGTTTTCTCCTGCCCCTGTATGAGCAGGACGGAATATATCTGCCTCGGCACCAATGTTGTCATGCCCATCTACAAACCAGGGGCCAACCTCGGCATCGGAGTTTTTGTTAACTATGCCGCGGGAGTAGATCTCCGCAAGATTTTCGAAGTAACTCTCCTTGTTGGCAGCCACGTAGTCAGCCAGACCCCAAAGCCCGTAGGCAGCCGCCTGACATGTGGTCTCGGAGTATGCGGGCAGCTCAGCGGTGTATCCGACACAGCCATGGAGCATGGCATATGTTGGGGTAAAGGTAGTAGGATAATCATTACCGCCTGCTGTCCATGACGGCGTACCGTTTTTGTCGCTTTTCATGTAGTCGCGCATCTCTGACGTATAGCTCTGGTAAACCGGGTTATTGGCCACGGCTGCCGCACCGAATGCTTCCCCTCCGGCCATCTGATTTCTGGCTATCACGTCGTACTCAAAGTTGGGCTGATGGGGCGGAATGGCGGGCTCTATCTGAAATGATTCTACCACTCCGTGAAGTTCCAGGAAGGTGACAGGATCATAGGTGCCGATCAGATGCTGCATGTTCTGTGTCTCCGGAGTTACCTGGAAGTCGTTGTCCCTGTTGAGGTTATAGCCGTTGGCGGAATTGCGGGTGTAGAGCATGCGCGCATCTACATTCTCCTCCGGTACGAGGATGAAAAAGACATCATCCAGAAGATCTGCCACATTAACGGTGGTCTTTTCGGATGTGTAATAACTGTCGAATCCGTCCACCACGCCGGAATCCATCATTTTATTTGGCCAGATGGACCCCAGATAATTACACTTATCCGCGATCAGCTTCGGAGTGTACAGACCCATTTTCTTACGCTGCTGCTCGGATTCAGCCTTTCCTTTCTCGGTGAAGCCGGTAAGCTTCGTGTATTCGATAGAGGGCTCCTCAATCAACTGCCGGGCAAATTCCAGTATCGCGTCCGCAGCAGCGACCTCGTTAGCGTGGACATTGGAATACAGGACAGGTACCTGGAAGTCTTTATCTCCGGAGCTTTGGAGTTCCTCGATAACCGCTGTTCCTGTTTCCTCAGCCCGCTCAGATAGATCCATCCATTTTTGTACGGATGCCTTGTCGCGGGCAACGATGAGGTAAGGCATGTCATATCCAAGGCAGGACTTGCCCATCACACCGTATTCCACGTACGGTCTGGATGTAGTGCCGTCGTCGTCACCTTCTTCAGCAAGCCGCTGCAGCTCAGCAAACATTTCCCACATGGTGTGGAAAGAGGCGTAAGGCTTGATAGTGACGTGATCAAGGGAAGCCAGAGTGACTCCGTCCAGTTCTGCGGTAAGGGAAAAATCACCGCAGATATCCAAAAACCTGCCGCCGCTTTCATGAGGTATACTATCATTTGTGCCGTTATTGACAGGAGTGGTTGTGAAATACAGTTTCAGTGTGGAACCATCCAGCTTAGTCTTAAAGCGCTTCATTGAAAAAGCCTGTCCGGATTCGTTCGCATTACTGAATTTGATAGTCGCAAAGTCAATCGTTTCCTTTTCGTTAGGGAACATTTTTTCTTCGCCGTGGAGAGGGATGAAATTCCCGTCCATAGGGTTCGCGTACGGTGCATTCCGGTGGAGTGTCCAGGTCACCTTGCGCGCACCGGCTTTCTTAACCAGAGCAGCCTGTTCTTCAGAGAGAGGAAATACCAGTGATTTGCTGGTCTTTTCCGTCAGAGGCACAAAGAGCTCGGTCGTGCTGTCCGCTCCGATGATAAGTTCTTCCACATCATCCTCCCGGGGCGCGGTAAAAGACCCGGAGGCACAGGCACTGCAGCTGAGTATAAGCGCAAGCACGAGAAACACAGACAGAAATCTGGATATTCCTTTCATTGTTTCAGGCTCCTTTCTCAGAGTTAAAACTTTCTGAAGTATGTCCCCTTCAGCCGTATGGGTACCATGACTCAATCACGATCCCAAACTGCTGCGGCACCAACATAATACCACAAATTGAAATTTCAAAGGAATCAATAAAAACTCCCCGATCATTTCCAGGAGCAAAAGCAAAAGGCTCTCAGAATCTCTGAAAGCCTTGCAATTACTTGGATGCGTGGGAGGGACTTGCGACGGCACGCAATGCCTAGTCCCTTTAGGGAAACCCGTAGGGTGAAAGTCCCTCACGACAATAAAAGAGCCTTGCGTCAGCAAGGCTAAATGGTTGCGGGGGAGGGACTTGAACCGTTGATATGTATTATAGCCTATATCCGTGCGTATGGGTGTATTCTACTTAAAACGTTGACATTTCAAGGATTTGGCGGTGAATTTGCTGTAATTCTCAACGATTTGAAAGAACGGCTTTTCGAATCAGGAAAGGCGTATAATTGGCGCAAAAGGAATTCTCAAAAATAGCAAAAGTGCCGGAGCGAAATGCTCCGGCTTTCTTTTGCTGCATCTTAAAACTAAGAAGGTGATCCTGTATCTCACCTCTGTGAGACCTATTCTGAATATACAATGAAATACTCATAGTCCTGGTTTGGAAGCAGTCCGTATGACGATGTATTGATGTATACCGATAGCTGCGTTTTGCTCTTGAATCTCACGCAAGTTGCTCCAGCGTTAGTAGCATTGGACGATGAGAATACATTCGTATTCATAGCACTCGATCTTGAATATGATGTCGATGACGATGTGCTGTTCTTATATATCCACTGCGTGACGCCCTGGTTTTGTGTTCCTGAAGTAGTGTATGTAGGAGCTGACGTCATAACAGATTTTGTCATCGTCCAGACGCCGACTGCATATCTTTGAACGGAGCTATACCACGGAGACACGGCTGAGTTGTATGCGCCGCCTTTCGGGACGATAATAGCCGCTATCGGATAGCCGTTGCCTGTGTACGGAATAGTCACCGTTTGAGTTCCTGCCGATGCCCGCGTAGTAAATTCGCCATGCACGAAGTTCGACGCTCCACCGCCTCCGGAGACATTTACTATCAATTCCGCAAGATTTGTGACGTCATAGGTTCCGTTTTGCGTTTTCGTTTCCGATCCGCTCACCAGCTCGCTCACTGATACCTCGACTGCGGTTCCTGTTTTTTCTCCTCCGGCAATGTAGCCAGCTCCGTTCGTCACTTTTGGTGTCACCGCAATTTTGTGGTTCGATACGGAGCCTTTCTGCGCTGTCGGCGTTCCTTCCGTTCCAGAGGCTACCGCTTTACTTGCACCGTTCGGATAATAGCCTGCCGGAGCGTTCACTGTCGCTCCGTTTGCCGTCAGATCCGAGGAGCTTTTCCTCGGCACGTCGGATCCGACATATTCCGAGTCTATAGCTCCGACAGAAACGTTGACTCTTTCAAGGCCGTCATAGCCTTTGTCGGCTATGACCGCTTCACTCTGAGCCGTCTCTGTCGGCGTGTAGCTCTTGTTCTTTGTCTGCAGGTTCGGCTGGCCTCCTGATGGCCGAGTGTACTCGACTTCGATATTGCCTTCACAGTATTTGCCCTGTGTTTGCAATGTCTTTGTCCCGGAGGCGTCCATGCCGGCTATTTTTGAGCCCTTGTAGTTTATGTTGACCTCACTCATGATACGCCTCCGTTATAGATCGGCAGCGTGGCCAGTGTCAGGAATCCGCTGTCATTTTGCAGATCAGAAACTTTGCTCGGTATCTGTGTATTGTCCGGCATAGCCCCGACTTCCTGGGCAGTGTATGACGGCTTCTGTGCTGCCTTCGCCCATGCCGGTACAGTCGGATCTGTCTCTGCTGTCAGATACCCTGCATCGTTCGTAAATGCAGATACATTTGACGGTACAGTCGGGATCGGCGTATCGTTCGGAAGGGCTCCGACTTCCTGGGCAGTGTATGACGGTTTCTGTGCTGCCTTCGCCCATGCCGGTACGGTCGGATCCGTCTCTGCAGATAGATATCCAGCATCGTTCTGAAGATCCGATACCTTCGAAGGTATCGGCGTGTCATCTGGCAATGCTCCGACTTCCTGCGCCGTGTAGGACGGCTTCTGCGCCGCCTTCGCCCATGCCGGGACGGTCGGATCGCTTTCGATAACGCTGTTGGTCTGCTCTATTATCTCTTCCGGAGATATGGCAAACCTGACTATCAGCGTTTCGTTCATACTGCTGAAGTAGAAAGTGCCGTTTTTGACTATGTTGAAATATGCCATCAGGCCATGGTCGTCATCGATGAGACGCAGCTCTTTACCGTCCAAATAGGCATTGACAATATCTTCATAAGTCATGTCAACGAGCTGCCAGCCCTCATCGAAAACAACGTGGACCTCATAAGTGCTTACAGCACCGGTTGCCGTCGGGATATCCATAGCAACCGACAGTTCCTCGATGTCCTGAATAGATACGTCTATATCATCGATGTCAGTGATAACTCCAATGATTTCGTCGTTCATACTGACTCCTTTGTTATCTCAAACTCGCCCTGGATCAGAGTCTTTCTGTATCCGTCTTCCGCACGTGTGAACTCGATGTCATAGTTGTACGTTCCGTACTTGAGCTGGTCAGTCTCCTCCTTTGACAACATCAGTACGCACGTTTCAGTCGGTATGTTCTTTTCCTTGATAAGCTCATAGTCTGGAAGATGCTTGTAGCTCTTTGAAAGACCAAACTTCAGAACATCACCGGGCTGGAATTCATAGTCCTCAATTTGCCCATTGATCTTCGTCTTTATGCCTATGTGCTTTGCAAACGTGTCGCCGCGTGGGCAGGTCAGAAATATGATTTTTGGGTTATCGTTTGGCATATTGCCCTCCTAACTTTGTACCAACGGCAAGCTCTTTGCCCTGTTATATAGCTCTTCTCCTGCTCCGTTCATGCCTAGGTCGTGATATGCCTCATAAAGCATGTTGAGGTTCTCAAGGTCATCACTTGTGATGCTCCCTCTCGATATAAGCTGTTCACAACGAGAAAAGAGTGCATCGTGGCTGAGTGCCTTGATGACCTTCTGGAGTGACGAGAGCTTTTTTGTCCCTGTTACGATCCATGTAACAAGTCCTCCACATGCAGCACAAAGGAAATAGTTAATAATTGTACCCATCATGTCGCACCACCTCACTTGGCTCTTATTACTTGCAGTGTCGAGATCTTCACGTTGCTCGCATTGTACTTCTTTGTGTCCTTCTCGATAGCCGGAAACTGATGACCTCTTCCGGCTTCTGCAATCTTGCCGTCTCCGAAATACATCAACGTATGCTGCCCGCTATTCTTCTTATAACGGATAATGTCTCCCGGCTGAAGGAAATTGTCTGGAACATTCTTGCCTTTGAGCACGATCTGCATGGTGCTCGGTACACTTGGGAACTCTTCCTTCGTGCCCTTGAGTACGAGGAACTTTGGAGCAACACCGGCTGCCCTGACGCAAGTGCTGACAAAATAGCCACAGTCACTCTGCGTTATTTTCTTGGTGTGTCCCATAAACTCCTTCAAGGCTGACTTATAAGCGCTCTTTGCGCTGCCTGTGGAATATGCCCATTTCTTTTTGGCAGTGCCATATGCCCAGGCAAATTCTTTTGCCTTTGCTATGATTTTCTCTGCATTTGTTGGCTCCTTAGCCTCACTTGTGTAAACAGCTTTCCCGGTCTCGTCATATACCGAATACCCCGTATGTTTATCGCACGCCTTCTTTGCGTTGTCGAGAGTTTTGTAGGCTCCGACCTGAGATTTGGAATCGGCCCATGTCTTGCGCACTCTGTAGAGCGTTTCAGTCTTGGTCTCGGCAGGAGCTGACTCTTTCATCTGCTCATCGAGATATGCGCTCCATGCTGCAAGCGACTTGGATCCGAACTTCTTATCTGCAGATACCCCTATCTTCTTTTGCCACGCTTCTACCGTAACAGGGCCCAGCAATCCGTCAGCTTCTACTCCGAGCCATTTCTGAATCGCTTCTACCAGAACCGAGCCCTCCCCGTCCCAGCTGTCTATCGCGTAGATCAGCGCCGGGAAGTTCGCATTGAACTCATAGAGCTGTCCGCTTATGGTCCCGTCTACTGGAGTGCCGAAGTATTTCTGTGACCTTTTGATGATCGCCTCCAGCTCTGCAGCCTTCTGAGGATCATAGTTGAGCAGCTTGTTCACGCCTTCCGCAATGCGCTTGAACTGCTTTGACAAATAAGCGCCCGGACAGGATGTCGAGGCTACCCATTTGTGCATACAGAGATTGCCGGACATATCACCCGTATAGACGAGCTTGCTGATGCCGTTACGTTTGCAGATGTCTGCGATCAGCTTGATGGCAGTCTCTATAGTACTGTCCGCAACGTGCCAGTTTGTTTTTGCTCCTCCGTCATTTGCCAGTTCGATGCCGATGGATCTCTGATTCCAGTTGAAGTTGCCACAGTGCCATGCTGTGTTTGCTTCATCAACGTACTGTCCGATCTGCGAGCCGTTTACACCATAGTGAGCAGATGCTGCTCTGTTCTTGAACACGTTGCCGCACTGCTTGACTGTCAGATTGCCGGCCATATGGTGCACGAAAATCTTTTCGATCTTCTTGCCTCCTCTTCCGTTGTTCTTGCTGCTTACAAGATATTTATAGGTTACAAGTGAGCTGTTACTCATCTTCGTCTACCTCCTCACCAGCGCCCATTGCATAGATCTCGTCCTCGCCCATTGGCAGCTTGAGATGCTGCTTAAATGCCTGATGGAGTCCAACGGCTGCAAGCCCGCTTACCATGCCCTTGACTATACCCTCATAATCAAGACCGAACAAGATTGCTCCTGAGATTGCTCCGAGTATGAGTAGGACAGTAGGAATCCACTTGTCGTCTGTTGGAATCCACTTCTTCATTACGAAGCCGACGCACATACAGCCGATTGTAATGATTGGTATTAAGTAGTTCTCAAAATCAATGTTCACTTATATCCATCCTTTCTGTCGGCTCGTGCCGACGCTACACATATAGCTGCAAAGAAAAAGCCGGCCCACGTGCCGACTATAAATCCAATGACATATACATAGCTGATCTTAAAGTGCTGTATCATGATAGGAGTGACAGTAAATCCTGTCGGTATCTGAGCGACTATGCCCTGAAAAAAAGGATCTGTATGCTCTCACCCACGCTGCCTTTAAAAGTATCTTGTTCATTCTGTGTCCTTTCTTATACTGACCACACAATTGTTGCGCTTGTCATGTCGCTTGATGATATAGCCGCAAGACCTTCTCCGGATGCGTTATAGGTACCTGCAAAATATCGCTGCACATAATATGGGGATGTGGCAGATACACTGGCTTGTCCAAGCCTAATACTGCGCCCATTGGCATCTCTAATAATACAAGGTGCCGTAGTAGCGATTGATGGTGCGTCTTTGCTTTCGACATGAAGTGTATTGTTTGCCCCAACGTATTCATTAAGCACAAGCATTCGCATACGGCCTATGCGGTACAATGTTGCTCTTGCAGCAAGATTTTCTACTTCTACGATTGATTTAATTGTTGATTCTGCCATGCCGTTCTCGGCGTGACTGATTGATTAGTGTACTGGATACGTTACGAAGAAGTTGAAATAATTTATATTCCCCGTTGGACTTGTAACAACAACATCTCCGTTCGTGGAAATGTACCCGTATGCACCCTGTGGTGTGCTTGTCGCTCTGTTTATAATCGGGAAATACACGTATGCACTTGGTCGGTATTCTTCAGGTAACGTCATTAGCGTAACCGCTGACGTTCCGACAGCAACCTGGTTGCTATAACTTGCCGTTAATGTAACAAGCCCATTACGGAGCTTATACCTTATCGGCGCGCTTTGAGTTGTCGGTCCCGTATTCCACGCTGTATCGCCATCGTATTTGATTACACTACTTGCCATAGGAGTCACCTCCTACGGAATCAATCAGCCTTGCGTGTGTTACGCTACGCCTCTGACCTCCTTTCGGAAGTCTCTTGATACCCCCCCGAATATCGTGAGAGCGTTGAATTTACTTGTGTTCAGCATTTTACGCCTCCTCTTCTGGCTCCGGTACCGGTGCCACTATTTTCTCCCAGAACTCGCCCTTGAGTCCGAGTCCCTTTCCGTCGAGGATCTGGACCATTACGTAGTCCGTGTCGGCATTGTTTCCGAAAGCATACGCTCCGAGATAAGCGTGATACGACTGTTTCGCCGCATCGAGTGTGTCCTTAACGACCACGCCCTTCTCGATCACGCCTTTGGTCCTCTTGATCTGAATCAGAAAATACTTGTCCATGTTTTTCGCCCTCCTTATTCAATCGGGATAACTAACCAAATCGTTGCTGTTGTCGAGCCGCTGATCGAGCCCGAAATAGTTACGGATCCATCCTGAGTCGTGACCGTCCAGTCTGAAGTCTGAGCTGATGGATTCGACAGCAGACAGTCCGCCGGCTTGCAGATGTGGTCCGCTGTGATCCTTTCATCCGTCACAGTGACCGGAAGCGACGAGACCGTTCCCAGATTGATCTGTAACGGCCTTGCCTCCTCGATCGTGTAGGATCCGGCAAACAGTCTCGAGAATGAGACGGTCGAGCCAGCGAGGTCGATTCTGTAAAGAGGCATATCCACCACTGCTGCGCCACTGTCGATGTTGCCCGTGTTGTATGACGGTTCGACTGGCGTATTGCCGCTCTGTATCGCAGTGCCCTCGATTATCACAAGCTCTGCCGAGTCCACAAGTGAGCCGGAGTCGTGATTATAGCGAAGCACAACAAGGTCGATTCTCTCATAGCCTGTCGCACAAGTTGAGACCGTTAATGTCTCCTGTGTGACCTGTATCATGTGCCCCTGCATCGAGGCGAGTCCGTCCATCACCTGAAAGCTGTTGATATCCGGCATCGATGCTTCCAAATGATTGCCATCCGACAATACATAGTCATCTGCGCCGAATGCTGAACGGTACACACTCGCGTCCATCGCTGGCGTGATGTGCCTTGTCCCGGTATAGCCGGTTATTATGTTTGCTCCCATAAAAATATCCTCCTTATAGCAGCACTCGTGTTCTGTACTCGAAGCTCTCCTCCTGATAGGTGCCGTGGTCTGTGCAGCGCCATATGATCGATGTGATCTCGGCACTGACATACTCGCCCGTCAGTGTGTCTTTGGCTCCGATAATATCTGATAATTGAATGTCGAGATTGTTGATGCTGACCTCTATCTGCTCGTGGTTATGTATCAGCTCAAGATAGTGCTTACGCCCATCTGCGAGCAGGTTCTGACTTGATGCAAAGTCATAAGCCTCCACAGGATACGCGCCCGCAATAGGCGTCGTGGATATGTTCCAGTCATCATCCGCATACAGATTGATGACCTCCCTCTCGTGCAGCTCACCGGCGCCCAGGCAGATGAGCCGTTTCGGCGTATTCCCGTCACGTGTTATCGTGAGCTGGATCTGGTCGTTGTAATCCTGGGAGACCTCTATCATGTTGCGGAGGTCTCTTGTCGGCGTGATGTACAGTTTTGCCTTGCCGCCGTATCCGTCCGATTCCCACACGATTGAGGTCCGCAGGTCTGACTGCGCTGCAGTAAGAAGGCCCGTCACACCTCTGAACGTTTGGATGTATCTGTCGAACTGATACGAGCTGCCTGAGTACGATGTGTTCTGAACTTCGATATAATTGCCCATCGGGAGCTGCCTGAGTGAGTCTGCAAGATTGCCCGACACGATCAGGTAGTCCTGTCCGGCAGGTGGTTCGATTATCCACTGTGACAAGTTGCCTCGCCACGTTCTGCCGGTATAAGTGATGGTATTGTCAGCTATATTGATGATGGAGCCGGAGATCTCGCCACCGTACTCCGTACCTTCCACATATATGATCGTGCTGATGCTGTTCTCTGCCCACAGAAGCTCACTCGCGTCTGTCGGCAGTACCATCTTCAGTTCGAAGTCATTGGTGATGTAGTCAACGTCGGTCGATACGTCAAATGCGGCCTCGTAGTTACTCAGGTATCCGCTTGTCTGTACCCCGTCCCCGTCTGTTTTCACATATATCAAATCCATGCAGGTTCCGACCTCCTCTCAATGGTCGTGAAGTCGAAACGGATCTGACCGAACGTGAGGTCTGTATGTGTTCCAAGCGTCAGGAACGGACTGTTCTCCTTGTCTCTGTAAACGAAGGCATCCGTCTCCTGCCCTGTGGAACTTAACACCTTGATGGTCTTTACGGAGCCATTGGATATGATTTGCAGACGCTCGGTCTCATCTATGGTCACAAAGACCTGTATAGGCTCGCCGTTCAAATAGATAACCGGGTTGACCTGTGGACCATATATCATGACCTCGTAGCCGTTGCCGGTGCCAGGAAGGTCTATCGAAGCGTAGTGGCTGTCGGCTACCGAATAGCCGTAATTGTAGCCACGCCCGAGCAGACCATCCGCATAGGAGTAATCCCTGCCGAGATCCTCAGCTCCACCGCCGCCTTCAGGTGTTCCCGAATAGGACTTTGTTGTTGTCCTTATCCACGTGGATGTCGGAGATACCGCCTCGAATTTGATGACGTAATCCCTTGCGCCGTAGAACTCGTGCTCCGACTTGATTACGTAGCAATCGAGCCGCCAGTCGTTTATCAGCAGATAGCCGGGCTCGTTTGCGATTATGTCCTCTGAAAATATGTCGCATAAAGCGTCATAGTCAGCGAGGTCGTTGCTCTTTATGATGATGGAAAACGGATATGATGACTTGCTTCTCCTGAAGCTCCTCATAAGACCGAACTGATCCCCGTACTTCCACGTCTGGTCCTTGAACTCGCCCGAACCAAGCTGCATATAATATGGAGCCTCGCCAACGGTCAGCTTAAGAATCCCGTTTCGATTGTAGTAATATACTTTGTCCATAATTACCTCACTAAGCTGTTCACATAGCGTCCGGCCCATATACCGTCGACCTTGAAGTTCTTTTCCTTGCTGACCTCTTCAAGAACCGCCATGAGAAGCTGATTCTGTTCAGCCAGCAATGCGTCGGTCCTTGCGTTGCTGTTGCCTATTTCCTCCCAGAATCTGTCCAGAGGAACGACCGCCTCAGGACCTGCCTCGCCTACGCCGATGAGGCTCGGATTGTCGAAGATACCGCCTTTTGCGTACCACGATACGCTGAATGTCGGGACGGTTACTGTCTTATCACCTACCGTTACCGACTTGGAACCGATATCGATGTGCGGCACCTTGAAGTTAAAGATGTTTCCGAGGTTGATAGGAAACTTTGCCTTTATCTTGTCTACTACTCCCTGTATCAAGTCAGTCAATGTATTGATAGGCTCCATGAATTTAGCGACCACGCCCTGCGCCGCCGCTTTGACCTTGCCCCACAAAGCAGAACCGAGACCCTTGATGATCTCGCCGCCTATCCGTGCGATGGCCGTGACTATCTTCGGCAGATTCGTGATGAATGCCTCCGCGAGCTTGCCTATAAGCTGACCGCCGGCAACGATGATCTGTGGCAGCGTAGTTGTCAGCCAGTTCTTTACCTTGTCGGCTGTCAGATTATTTGCCACTCCCGAGATCCACGTGCCCAGGCTCGCCAGCATCGATGACACGCCATCTATCAACATCGGAAGTCCCGTTTGCAGGAATGCAAGGATTGCCGGAGGCAGCGATTGCACAAGTGTACCTATCATCGGAATGAAGTTGCCGAAGAAGAACGTGCTGACCGATGTCGCAAGCTGCTGCATCGCAGGACCGACGTTCTCGCCCACAGCAAGTGAGCCGAGCAGGTTCTGCACTGATGCCTTCATGGCGTTGAACGAGCCGCTGAATGTAGTGGAAGCCTCTGCCGCCGCCACGCCAGTCAGACCGAGCTCGCCCTGGATAACGTGAATGGCCTCGTATACATCACCGAGATTGTCGATGTTATACTCGATGCCAGTCAGCTTTTCGGCATCTGCAAGCAGACGCTCCATTTCGGTTTTTGTGCCGCCATACCCGAGTTTAAGGTTATCGAGCATCGTGTAGTTTTGTTTGGCAAATCCCTGGTATGCCATCTGTACCGAGCTGATATCAGTGCCCATTTT
>JBGUKU010000040.1:0-3451 GCA_045114615.1 Anaerovoracaceae bacterium | reverse complement strand
AGAACATGTGAGAAATCTCAACGTTCTTGTAGTTTTTCGCATTTCTGACCATGGCTCTTACCAGCTCAGCCGGTTCACCTACGTCATGCTGGAAAACTACTTTGTCATTTGACTTGATGAGCTGTACGGCTTCATCTGAAGTCATTTTCTTTGAATCATAAAGTTCTTTCCAGTTTTTCATTAACTTTTTCCTCCAGTAATTGTTCTATTTTGGATATGTGATCCTCTGACCACATTTTTAAAACATCACCATTGACAGTGTATTGATCAATCATAGGACAGCAGGCTGTACATCCGCCTATGACAAGAAGATGATCATAGGCAGGCCCTTCTTCGGCATGCTCAAAATCAATTTCAGGTAGATCCGATTGTATTTTTCTGAACGCATCCCCTCTCTGATAGTGAGGATTGCAGCCGCCGCAGAATTTGACCCCGCACTTCATGTTAAATTCTTAACTTTCCTTCTTATAATCTGAGGCCGCCCGGGACTGCCAAGCGGCCTCTTGTAAACACTGTCTATTCTGTTATCTCAGGTAGAGGATTATTCCTTAATGCCTGCGATAGCCTTTGCCAGAGCCTTCTTGCCTTCGATGTTGCCCTGTCTCTGGATCATGATTCTCTGAGCCTGCGGTGAACCGGCACCGTGCATGGACTCTGTTCTGTAGCCAACAGCAGCTGCGCCGAGGCACAGGTTTTCGATCAGTCTGAGGACTCTCATACGCTGTTCTGTTGTGCAGGATGGAGCTGCAGCATAGAACTTGTTGCAGATCTCGCCGATCGTCTCGCCGTTTCTGCCAACTGCCAGATCGGAATCGAAGTCCTTCTGAGCCGGCATGGTTACCATCAGTCCGCCAGCGATATCTTCTGCCAGTCTTACGATTTCATATGGGAATCTTGTGATGTTCTGCTTACAAACGTTTGCCAGCAGCAGGTCGATCTGGTAGTTGCCGGCTTCTGTCGGATAACCTTCTGTTGAGCAAGCGATACCGCAGCAGTACAGTGTCTCGTTCAGGTGTGTCATTTCGATCAGCTTGTCCTTAATGTGGGAAGCTTTCTGAGCGCCATTGTATTCAGCAGCCAGAGCAGCAGCACCGATGAGAACGTCACCAACGCCGACCTTGCAGCCGCCGTATGACTGTCTGTGATATCCTGCGAATCTTTCAACGACCATGCCTGCGAATTCATACTCGCCAGCGAGGAAGATGTACTCGTTCGGAATGAATACGTCATCGAATACTACGAGAGCTTCCTGTCCGCCGAACTGAGCGTTACCCAGGTCGATGTCAGCGCCTTCTTCGAGTTTTCTTGTGTCGCAGGACTGTCTGCCGTAGATCATGTACATACCGTCAGCATCGGATGGGCAAGCGAATGCTACAGCGTAGTCAGCATCCTCTTCTCTCATTGCCTGTGTCGGCATTACGATGTGCCAGTGTGAGTTGATGGAACCGGTCTGGTGGCACTTTGCACCGCATACTACGATACCGTCTTCTCTTCTCTCTTTGATTCTTACGAACAGGTCCTTATCTCTCTGAGCGTGCGGAGCAAGTCCTCTGTCGCCCTTCGGGTCTGTCATAGCACCGTCAACTACGAGGTCTTTTTCCTGTACCATCTTCAGGAAGTTTGTGAAGTTTTCATGGTACTTCGTGCCATACTTCTTGTCGATTTCATAAGTGGATGAGAACATAGCGTTGAAAGCGTCCATACCTACGCATCTCTGGAAGCAGGAACCTGTCTTCTGTCCGCACAGTCTCTGCATCTTGACCTTGTTCTTCAGGTCTTCTGTGCTCTGGTGAAGATGTGCGAATCTGTTGACTGTTTCGCCTGTCAGGTTTGACTTCGCTGTCATCAGGTCTCTGTACTCAGGATCCTGTGCCAGGTCATATGTAACCTTTACGCAGTTGATTGACGGTCTGATGATTGGATGATCTACCCAGTTGTCAACCTTTTCACCGAACATGTAAACTCTTGTGTTCAGTTTTCTTAAGCTTTCGATGTACTGTTCGCCTGTCATTAACATAATAAAACTCTCCTTCTTATTGCTTTACTCTCCGCCGGCAGAATTGCAGGCAGATATTATGAACAAATATAGCGAATATTATTAAAAAGGCAGCACAAAAATACCGCCTGATTAATCGTCTTTTACTTCTCCTCTCAGAATCTTTCTGGCCATTTCGAGAAGATCCTCACTTACGGAAGTATCCAGGACAACGTCCTTCACTTCAGGACATCCTCCCATTACAAAATCTTTCACAACGCTTTCAAGAGTTTCCTGAGCAGATGGGCACTGAGCGCACGCACCGGTCAGTCTGACATATGCGACGCCGTCTTCATATTTGGAAAGACTGGATCCCCCAAAATGTTCCTGTAAAACAGGATCGACCTGTTCTCTTAAAATTGCTCTGATTTTTTCTTCCAATTCGTTCTCCTGAACATTGCATATTTATGCTTATATTATATGTGTGAATCCCTGTGATTTCAAGCAATAATACAAGCAATAACACTATGGTGCATAAGAATATAATGCAAAAAAGCAACAAAACGCATTGAAATCATAGAATCCGTTTGTCAGCGGCGTGTTAAGGTCCTCCCAACGGCTTCGTGCCAACCATTCAGCAGCTTTGCGCGCACCTCATCCGTCATATTGCTTTTGAACACTCTGTCGACCTGCCAGTTGCTCACGATGTCCTCTTCAGACTGCCAGTATCCTGTCGCAAGGCCTGCCAGATAAGCGGCCCCCAGAGATGTGGTTTCAATACATACAGGCCTATAGACATCACAACCGAGAATATCAGCCTGGAACTGCAGCAAAAAATCATTTGCAGAAGCCCCTCCGTCGACTTTGAGTGCGTTCAGATCCTGTCCCAGATCCTCTGACATGGCGTTCAGCAGATCACAGGTCTGATATGCCATTGACTCTAATGCCGCACGGGCTATATGGTTTTTGTTGACGCCTCTTGTAAGTCCAACAATCGTGCCCCTGGCGTAAGGATCCCAATACGGAGCACCAAGCCCTGTGAAAGCGGGAACGATATAGGCCCCTGCCGTATCTGCGACTTGCCGCGCCATTTCTTCTGTCTGCTGCGCGCTCTCAATGATGCCCAGTTCATCTCTCAGCCATTGGATCAACGCTCCGGAAATAAACACAGATCCTTCCAAAGCATATTCGACTTTGTCATCGATTCCCCAGGCGATGGTCGTCAGCAGGCCATGAGCCGAATGCACAGGCATATCGCCTGTATTGATCAACACGAATCCGCCCGTGCCGAAAGTGTTTTTTGCTTCTCCCGCACGGAAGCAGGTCTGACCGAATAATGCTGCCTGCTGGTCGCCTGCGGCTCCGCTGATTCTGATTGGTTCTCCGAAAATGCCCTCCTCTGTTACCCCGTAGATGCAGCTGGATGGTTTCGGTTCCGGGAGCATGATCTTTGGAATATCCAGTTTTTCCAGAATA
>JBGUKU010000039.1:0-9746 GCA_045114615.1 Anaerovoracaceae bacterium | reverse complement strand
TGTTGTTCTGCCATACGAGTACATCTGTCGGGAAGTACTCAGTAAGGATCTTGTGGTGATCCTTGGCAAACCCGATATCATTAGGATTTGCGAGCCAGTAGTGCTCTGTCATCTGCATTCTTACTGTTCCGAATCTTGCTCCTCCCGGAGGTGTAGGAAGTGCAGGATAGAAAGCATATTTGCTTACATACGGTCCGAACTGCGAGATGCTGTCCGGCACATGATATCTATAAAGCCAGTTCTCGAGTTTGATCCTGTAATCCTCATGAGCGAGGTCTACAAGGATGATACTTCTTACCGGATAAAATTCAGGTCTGTTCATTTTGTAAGAACTCCTTTCTCTTTATAAATATGGAGCCGCGCTAAGCGGCTCCTTTTTTTTAGCATGATTATTTTGCCTTCGATGGTGATGGTGTAGGCGCAATAACATTTGTGTAATGCTCTTTGCGTGCCTTGAACTCAGGATCCTTGAAGAGGTTCATGAGTCTTCCCTCGTTTTCGAAGATATCCTGACCGTGCAGTGCCTTGCCGGAGAGGATATCGTGAGCGTGATGCTCTGTTGCAGGGTCGAACTTGAAGACCATAGCACCGTCCTCAACTACGAGCTCACCGCGGAGTCCGCAGAGTTCGCACTCAGCCTGTGTTGTGCCAGGGAAGATATAGAAGTTATTGCCGTGGCAGTGTGGGCATGCGCCCTTCTTGCCCTTCCAGAGGTCAACCTTTTCCGAACCAGGGATCATCAGATGATTGTCGATGATGTACTGAGCGGCTTCAACAAGGTTTCTGGCCATCTCTTTTGTTCTCTCGATCTTGTCGTCCTGCATGATGACATCCTTGCACCATGAGAAGTAATCGTTGTCAATTACCTTCCAGCCAGGGCTCATAGCGATCATTGCATGGTCTGTTTCGCATCTTACTGCCCAGTCCGAACCGCCGATAGCGAGGAACGAAATAGCTTTCTGCATGAAGTATCTCTCGCTGAGAGGCTCCTTGCCCTGCTCGATCAGCTTTTCATTCAGGCCGAAGAGCATTCCTGTATCGTGTCCAGGGCCCATTCTGTCGCAGCAGATGTGGAAGAGTCCGGATCCGCCGGATTCATAGATAGGGTCTACGATGAATACTCCGTCTGCCTCTACCATCTTTTCATAGAGAGCTGCGAAGTCATCTTTTCTTGTGCAGATCATACCCTTGCCCATTACGAGGCCTCTGGAGCATGCTACGCAGCCTGTGCATGTCTGGAGATCCCAGTCAAATGCATGGATGAATTCGATCTCAGCACCGAGCTTCTGGCACTCTTCGAGCGCTACTCTGCACATTGTGTCGTTGTTGCCGTTTTTTGTTCCGAAAGAAATTCCCAGAATCTTCATATTGTGTTCCCTCCTGCAATATGTGTTCTACAAAGTATTTTATATTGTTGGTTTGTTATAAACTTACTGCCTCTGATTCGATTATAACAACGTAAAACCGTTATTATTTAAAGAATTTGTGATTTTTATTACTTGTGATCAGGACCACCAGGCATCTGAGGTGCAGGCTCATTGCAGATAGCTCTGCTCCACTTATCAGCAAAATTGTTCCAGAAGAATGCGATGATCAGTGTCGGTATATAACAAGGAATGAATCCCTTAAGGCAAGCTGCGATATATGGTCCGAACGAGAACGCTCCGCCGGCGATCATACCTACTGCTGTCATGATAAGATCGAGAATGACGCAGAACACTGCTGCAACTACAACGTTCAGAAGGATTCCGAACTTAAGAGTTCCAGGCTGAGCATGTTTTGCTGCGAATGCGAATCCCCATCTTTCAGCGTGGATGAAGTTTACAAAGAAAGTAACAACATAAGCAAGGCATGCCATTCTGATGTAATTAGGTCCGTTCAGGCTGCCAGGCGCATCGATATTTGAGAGCGCGAGAGCAACGAGTGTAATGACCAGGCTCAGTGGCAGGTCCATGATAAGTGCGTATACTGCGGTTAATTTAGCGCTTTTCTGCATGATTATTCCCCCTCCATACAATGGATAATATCTAAATTAAAAAAACAAGGTTATCTTGTTAAATATTTTACAAGCGTAACCCTGCTTTGTATAATTGCGAATACAGTTTTCATTTATAACCAAATGGTTATAAACTTGGATTTCCAAGCATTTAAGTGAATGTAAGAATTATGCACTTTCGTGTTTTTTCAATATATCAAGCAATATTTCCTCCATTGCCAGCACGTCATCGCTGTCTTTTGTTTTTAGTCTGGCAACGGAAATGGTATCCTGCGCTTTAAACGGTATCCAGCAGAGATCCTCAGCATTCTTAGCCCATACCCAGTCATCGCCGATTGTGACCCCCATGTTGTTCCTGACGCATGTGATAGTAGACTCATGATTCTTTACGAATCTCAGTTTAGGTACAAAGCCATATGGTCTCGTGTAATTTGATATGGCGTCGATTATCATTTTATCTACTATCTCCCACGGGGCAATAAAAAGGTCGTTGCTGAAATCTTTAAGCGTAAGTTCAGAGATATCTTTTTCCGCAAGAGGATGACTGGCTGCAAATATCAGAATCTTGCCTATTTCTGCTGCATCCGTGCATACAAACTCGCTGTATAGCTTTACACTGTTCTGCATAGTGACTACGATGTCCAGTGTGTCTGTCAGGAGCCCTGTTGCAAGTTCTTTCACGCCGCAGCAGTTTATTACTACTTCAGAGTCCGGAAATTCAGCCTTGAATCTTTCCATCATAGGAGGAATGATATTGAAAAGGTCCCAGCCTTCCAGGAATCCAACCCTCATCACAGCCTTGTTTTTCCCTGTAATGCGCTCAGCTTTAAGCTTTGTATTGATGAATTCCGCTTTGTATTTGCTGAACAAGTCAAAGTAAAGCCTGCCCTCTTCTGTGAGTTCTGTGCCCTGATTGTTACGTCTGAACAGCCTGCAGCCCAGTTCCTTCTCGAGCTGCGATATCTGTCTTGAAATTGCCGGCTGGGATACAAACAGTTCTTCAGATGTCTTTGTGAAGCTGAGATTTGTGGCTACAGCCATGAAATAATCGATCTGAAGGTCATTCATCACTTTTCTCCTCTCTCGGCATTCTGTCAAGATATCTCTGCAGTATTACTATTGCGGCCTGGCGGTCGATTATTTTTTTACGGTCTTCCCTGCTCATGTTTGCCTCGATCAGGACTTCTTCAGCTTCAACGGTTGAATACCTTTCGTCCTGCCATTCTACCTTCACTTTAGAAAGGGGGCCGGAACTTCTCAGCTTGTTCTCAAGCATCGTTCTGAAATCTCTCACCTTTTGAGTCTGGACCGAATCTTCACCATCAAGGCTCATTGGAAGACCTATGACAACTGTCTCACATCCGTACTCTTTGATATAGTCGATGACTTTACCGGTATCCTTTCTGATGCCTACTCTGTCTATTGTGGTGACTCCTGTCGCGATAACGCCAAGAGGGTCGCTTACCGCGACCCCCACTGTTTTAGTTCCTACATCAAGCCCAAGTATTCTCATTACTTCTTGCCCAGATCGAGATAGTTGACGAGTATCTCTTCGAGGAGTTCATCTCTGTCGATCTTGAGAATGAGATTTCTTGCGTTGTTATGGCTTGTTATATATGAAGGATCTCCGGATGTAAGATATCCTACGATCTGATCAATGGCATTGTAACCGCGATCAGTAAGTGCAGAATAGATCTCAACAAGAGCTTCCTTCTTATTGAGCTGGCTGTCTTTGAATCCTTCAAACATGATAGTGTTTTTACTCATTGTATGCCTCCTTACTCTCTAGCCTGCGATCAGTTCTTCTGCTTTGGCGAGCGCTGCATCTACTTTTGAAGGATCCTTTGCGCCGGCTTGAGCCATATTGGCCTTTCCGCCTCCGCCGCCTCCAGCTGCAGCTGCGATATCCTTGATAAGCTTGCCGGCATGCCAGCCCTTACCAATGAGATCTTCGCTGACCGATACGATGAATGTTACTTTACCGTTATTCACAGCTGCGAGCACCATGATGACGCTGTCAGCCTTTGCTTTGACAGCATCAGAGATGTTTCTGAGCTGTTCGATATCAGCATCATCAAACTTCATTGAGATCAGTTTTACGCCGTTGATTTCTTTTGCTGACGCTATTATATCATCAACAGAGCTGCTGATTTTATCTGACTTAATAGATTTAATGGTAGATTCAAGAGCCTTGATATCTGCCATAACCTGTGCAGCCTTTCTGGAAAGATCTGATTCACTTGATTTAAGGGCAGCTGCCACCGTGCTGATTGTAGCTTCCTTGTTTTCGAGATAGCTGATGACCTTGGAGCCTGTAATAGCCTCGATACGTCTGACGCCTGCTGCTATTCCGCCCTCGCTAATAATTTTAAAGCCGCCTACCTTGCCTGTGTTGTCGATATGAGTACCGCCGCAGAATTCGATGCTGTAGTCACCCATGCTGACAACTCTGACGATGTCCCCGTACTTTTCACCGAAGATAGCCATGGCTCCGAGCTTCTTAGCTTCATCAATAGGCATCTCTTCCATCTTGATAGGAAGATACTCATCCACTTTCTCATTGACGATTTCTTCTACCTTGCGGATCTCCTCTGCTGTCATTGGCTGGAAATGGTTGAAGTCGAATCTCAGATAATTATCATCAACATAAGAACCTGCCTGCATGACATGATCGCCTAGAACGTCTCTGAGAGCCTGCTGCATAAGATGTGTTGCTGAATGGCCTCTTGCTATCTGATGTCTTCTGATCGAATCGATCTCGAGCCTTACCTCATCGCCCGGTTTGATGCGCATAGCAAATCCCGTGTCCTGAGGATCGATAACGTGAAGGTATATGCCGTTTTCTTTTACTACTTCGACTACGCTAAGCACATTATCTCCGTGCTTTACGATACCTGTATCAAAGATCTGTCCGCCGCTGGTAGCATAGAATGGTGTTGACTCGAAAATGATGAACTTGCGGTTCTCATCGAAGTCTCCTACATACAGAACCTTCGAATTTGCTTTCTCTTCGGTATATCCGAGGAAATCGGTTGGCTCTAAGTGGCTGTATTCGGAAGCATCTCTCCATGCATCGCCTTCAGTATCTCTCTGGTTAGCTCTTGCGAGCTCCTTCTGAGCATTCATCTTGTCAGTAAAACCATCTACATCGACGGTCTTGCCCTTCTCTTCAAGGATCTCCTGAGTTACCTCAAGAGGGAATCCATATGTGTCATAAAGCTTGAATGCAAGATCACCGGCAAGAACTGTTGAGCCTGCTGCATCCATTTCATCCATGTATCCGTCCAGGATCTCCACGCCTCTGTCGAGGGTCTTTGCGAAGTTATCCTCTTCAATTTTGATGATCTTCATTATGTAGTCATGATTCTCAACAAGTTCCGGATAAGCTCCGCCGGATGTCTTTACTACGCTTTCAGCGAGTTCGACAAGAGGGTTAGGCTGTGTGATGCCCAGAAGCTTGCAGTGTCTTGCAGCTCTTCGAATGATCCTCTTGAGGATATATCCTCTTCCTTCGTTGCTTGGAAGGATACCGTCTCCGATCATGAATGTCATTGATCTCAGATGATCTGTAATGATCCTGACGCTTACATCGACCTTGTGATTGCCTGCCATATACTCGACACCGGCCATCTCGCAAACCGCATCTCTTATGAACTTTACAGTATCAACATCAAAGATGGAATCTACGCCCTGAAGAATGCATGCAAGTCTTTCGAGACCCATTCCGGTGTCAATGTTAGGATGAGCAAGTCTTGGATATGAACCGTCTTCCTGTCTGTCGAACTGTGTGAATACGTGGTTCCAGAACTCAAGGTATCTGTCACAGTCGCAGCCCGGCTTGCAGTCCGGTTTTCCGCAACCCCACTCTGGTCCTCTGTCATAGTATATTTCTGAGCATGGACCGCATGGGCCAAGACCGATCTCCCAGAAGTTATCATCCTTGCCGAGACGTACGATCCTTTCCTCAGGCATTCCGATTATGTCGCGCCAGATCTCGAATGCTTCGTCATCATTCTCATAGATGGTAGCCCAGAGCTTATCCTTTGGCATCTCGAGCCACTCTGTGCAGAATTCCCATCCCCACTGAAGGGATTCTTTCTTAAAATAATCACCGAAACTGAAGTTTCCGAGCATTTCGAAGAAAGTACCGTGACGGGCTGTCTTTCCGACGTTTTCTATATCATTTGTTCTGATGCATTTCTGGCATGTAGTCATCCTCTTTTTAGGAGGAGTCTCTGTACCTGCAAAATAAGGTTTAAGAGGTGCCATGCCCGAGTTTATTATCAGAAGGCTCTTATCATTACGAGGGATCAGAGAAGAAGAACCGCCCGGATAGTGGTCCTTGCTTACGAAGAAATCCCTGAACATATCTCTGACTTCATTTACTCCGAGGTTTTTCATATATGTCTCCTTGTCCGCAAAATTTCCATTAATTATATCATTTTCAGCACACTAAATCATCACTCTTTTGTACTGAATCTTCAATAAATTCAATGGATTCAAGCGACGCTTTAAGGTCTGCTCTTATTTCGGCAAGGAATTCCTGTCTAAGCAGCCTCTGCTCTTCTTTTTCAGCATCTGTAAGCCCTTCATTCCTGGACTTGTGCGCCAGTTCGTTAATCCTGTCGATCTTTGCTTTTTCCATTGTCTGTTCAGCCTTTCCTTAAAAATAAATACAGGATAAACTCTAACAGAAATCGGCTTTTGTTTCAATCACTCACTCAGCTCTTTCAGCAGCCTGTTGCTTACTTCCTGAACAGCTCTTAGAATAAACTTCTTGTTTGTCGGTTTCCCGTTGAAGCTGTTCATAATGCAATCCCTGTCAGGATGTTGATGTTTGCAGACTTTATAAGCTGCATTCAGAGCATTTCGTATGCTGTGCTCAACCTTGGTTTTGCTTTTAACTCTGTGCTTTTCAGCTATATACGGATATACTTCCTTCACTAAACATATATCAAGAGATCTTCTGTCAGTAACTATGCAGATAGCGTCTTTAAGATAAGTATAGCCCTGGCTTTTGATGTTGATGCAGTTTTCATCGAGTACATCTGTTATAGTATTCAGGAGTCGTATATTTCTCTTATACAATTTCTTGTCAGTTGTTTGGGTAGGATTAAACGCATAAAAATAGTTGCCTTTCATGAATTCACGGCCGAATGGACTGACCCCGGCTTTGATATAACTATTGAATTCGTTTAGTTCCTTTACGAGATCCTTCATGATTTTTGTTTCTGAGGGTGTAATACCGTACATTTTAAATTGCCTCCTATAATTTACACCGTTATGCGGTCTTTGATTTTCTCAAAAGTCTTGCTTCCTATACCATCGACCGACATAATATCTTCTTTGCTTTTAAAAGCTTTTGTTGACCTGTACTCTATGATCTTTTCGGCTGTTACATCTCCTACACCGGTCAGAGTCTTCAGTTCATCTGCAGATGCAGTATTGATATTGATAAGGTCATCGTTCTGTACCTGGGGATCTGTATATTCAGATGCGGGGACGCTGTCGTTTGAAATTTCACTTCCTTTCACCGGGATTATTATCTTCTGTCCGTCCTCAACAAAAGAAGCCCGGTTTACATGATCGGCATCAGCGTTTTCAGTAAGTCCTCCGGCCATTTCAATCACCTGAAACAGTCTGGTATCATCAGAAACCTGATATACTCCGGGTTTTTTGACCGCTCCTCCGATGTCAACGAATATTTGTGATGATGTACTATTGTTGCTATCTTCGCTGGTTTCTTTGCCGTTCTCACTGTATTCGGTCTCAGCCGCAGTATCTGCTGTTTCAATAGTGATATCTGCCTTGCCCTCATCATGTATCCTGAGTATGAGCGCTGCAAGAAGAATAAGTACTACTGAAAGGATCTTGATAAGTGTCTTCTTATCAGCAAGTATGTCTTCAAAAGCATCTTTTATTTTTTTGACAACATCAGACTCCATCAGCTACCACCTCTCTCGTTTGATGCTGTCAGTATAAGAATAGTTCTGTCGCAGCACAAACCAGCCTTAAAATTCATAAATTTTAAAATATGCTTCAATAATTGACCTAAACGCAACAAAAAAAGACCGGAAAACCGGTCTTTCTTTGTTTGGTCATTTTTTTAATGTTGAAAAAAGTGCCAGAAATGCAGAATAAAGTGATTTTAATCCTCTGTGAATTCGAACTCAAAGTCTTCGATTCTGACGGTATCTCCTTCTTTCAGTCCCAATTCTCTCAGCAATTTTATTCCGCCCTGCTTTTCGATGTAATTATACAGGTATCTGATTGAGCCGCTGTCTGTAAAATTCGTCGAATGGAAAATCTTGAGAAGCTGTTTGCCTTCAAGTACATATGATCCGTCTTCAGCTTTATATGCGCTTATAACTCTGTAATCAGCTTCATTCTCATCTGCTTCAAAGTCAAACATCACCATAGGTTCGTCATCAGGCTCAACGTAATTCTCTACTCCGCGAAGTGCAGCATTCATAAGTTCATCCAGGCCCTGCCTTGCTGCAGCGCTTATAGGATAAACTTCACGGCCCTCCTCTTTCATGAAGTCCATGAATTCCTGATATTTTTCCTGATCCGTCACGAGATCCATTTTGTTTGCCGCAACGATCTGAGGCTTATCTGCCAGACGCGGATCAAACTCCAGGAGTTCTGCGTTGATCTTTTTGTAGTCTTCTATAGGGTCCCTTCCCTCAGAACCGGAAACATCTACTACATGGATCAGGACTTTAGTTCTTTCTATGTGCTTCAGAAACTTGAAGCCAAGACCGGCTCCATGTGATGCTCCCTCAATGATTCCGGCGATATCAGCCATAACGAAACTGGTATCGTGAAGATAAACAACACCCAGATTCGGATCTATCGTTGTAAAGTGATAGCCTGCGATCTTAGGCTTTGAGTTGGTGCATACCGAAAGAAGTGTTGACTTGCCCACATTAGGGAATCCGAGAAGGCCGACATCTGCTATGAGCTTTAGTTCTAGGATCACCTCTCTTGTTTTTGCAGGACCGCCGGCTTCGGCAAAATTAGGTGCCTGTCTTATGCTGCTTTTGTAATGCACATTGCCTCTTCCGCCTCTTCCGCCTTTAGCGGCAACGACCGTATCGCCATCCTCTACGAGGTCTTTCATCAGGTGTCCGGTCTCTTTATCTATGATCATCGTTCCGACAGGAACCTTTATATAGAGGTCCTGGCCTTTTTTTCCGAAGCGGTTTCTCTTCATGCCCGGCTGACCGTTTTCAGCCTGGTATTTTCTCTTATACTTAAGATCCATGAGGGTCCTTAAGTTTTTATCGGCAACGAAAATAACACTGCCGCCGTTTCCTCCGTCTCCTCCATCCGGGCCTCCGTCCGGGACATAAGGATCTCTGCGGAAAGTAACAGCGCCATTGCCGCCCTTGCCTGATATGATAGTTATTTCTGCTCTGTCTACAAACATTTCTCTGAATAAATAAAAGTGGCTCCTACATCGTGTGCAGGAGCCATAAGCTTTATGCTTCTTTGCTGTAAACGCTGATCTGTTTTCTCTTCTTGTCGTACCTTTCGAACTTTACTGTTCCGTCGATTTTAGCAAAAAGAGTGTCATCTCCGCCCTTGCCAACATTGTTGCCAGGGTGGAACTTTGTTCCTCTCTGTCTCATGAGGATACTTCCTGCGCTTACATATTCACCGGCACCTACCTTGAGTCCAAGTCTTTTCGCCTCGGAGTCTCTGCCGTTCTTGGAACTTCCTACTCCTTTTTTACTTGACATCTTTG
>JBGUKU010000038.1:0-2034 GCA_045114615.1 Anaerovoracaceae bacterium | reverse complement strand
TAAGTCCAGTTTCAAACAAACAAAGTCATAGACGCCTTAATTTACAGAAAAAATTTCGGTCCCTCAATGATAGCCATCTTGATCAATGGATCGAGATTGCTCATGCTTTCGTCGTTGATAAACTCCTCAAGATTTTTCATAGAGTTTTCTATTTCTGTTTTGTCCTGAGGCGGCGTATAGACTATCTCTTTCCTGTCATTCTGCAGGAATGTTCCCGGAGTTCTTCTGAAACCAACGTTGTTATCTACAAGGTTTTCCTGAATATTTTTGATAATATTCAGAGTAAGCAATTTATTCTTCCGGACTAAATTGAAGCCGGACGATATCGACTCCCTGTAGCGGAGAACTTCCTTGGTAGCAGCGTTGGCTATCTGAGTCTTTATCTGCAGCCCTGCTTTGTAAAGTTCATCCTGCGTTGTGACAATGTTTTCAACCTCAGAACTGTCTTTAGCTTCCTGAAGAGTTAAGCTGCTTATGAGAATATCTTCGTTCGGGATGGTTTGTGCAACGCCTTTCAGTTCAGCCAATTTCCTATTGGCGTTGGCCAGTTCCTTAAGTACTTCCTTTGTTTCCAGATCATACGGTAACGGAAGAACTGGTATATCGTATCTATTATTCATATAAACCTTTATATATTCATACTCAAACATACAGAAATTTTATCTGCAGTCAGGTATATTTTTTAGGAATTTGTAATATTGAATTAAATCTTATTTAATTTTACATGAATCTACAATGTTTTCAACATAATTTTGCCATAAAAAGACAAAATATATCATTCAAAGCACAAATGTATATCATATAGATAGAACGCTTCTAGAATGACGTGAGCTCGCTGCATCCTCATACGGCCAAAGTCAGCAATATCAAAAACGCATTAACCAATCCAAACAGCAGGCTTAGGCACGATAAGACCTTCCCGGTATCCGACAGCCTTCAGGAGGACTCCCCTATTGTTACGGCATGCGATACCCAGCGGCGATGGATGGGTTCCTTCAGGACACAGCGTTCCGCGCATGGATTAGCGGGAACAACTGTCTGACCGGTGCTCCACGGGCATGATGAACCTGGAGTCCGGGCGACAGGCTGTGCCTCTTATCCTGCAGGCAGGATTTTAGTGCGCCTTCTGCCTGCAGTCAGTGAGGCATGGCACAGTGTGAGTGACGGGCGCCGGCAGCCTTCAGGAGCTTAGGCAGGCCTCTTGTGAGGTGAATTCCGGAATTGCCCAGGGACCTCACTGCTCTCGTCCCCGGGAAAAAGAGCAGCCGGGTGAGCCCCTGCTTAGGCCGCATAATGTGACCAGGCGAATCCATGAGACCTTTCACACGATGAGGCGGAGGCAGGGACTTAATCCGCAAGCGGCGCCCCGGAGCGCGGCAGCAGCGCTCATAACAAAATGGCGTTCATCCCTGCCGGACGGTTCCCCGCCATTACCGGAACCGCACGGAATCACACGCTGACCTTTCGTCACTTCTTTTTTTCGAGCGGATCCGGGCCGTATTCGTTCTCCCCCTTATCCCCCTCAGTGCAGCCCGTCAGCACCAGGAAAACAAGCTGGATTGCCATCAACGGGATTGCCGTAACGACCACTGCCGTCAGCCCCATAAACCCTGCAGTCTCCAGGGGATTGAGCTCCCCGTTGAAGCTCATATTCTGCAATTTATTCAGCATATCCATGACGAGGAACCTGCCGAACGAGGAAATCAGGAAGAAAACGGCGCAGAACTGATAGACAGTGAACATGATTCGGAGCCAGTCATCAATAACGTCGAGATTGTGATCATGGTTCCGTCTGACACAGATGGACAGAAAGACAGGAAAGAATACCGAGAGGCTCACAAAAATGAACCAGGCCCGTTCGTCGTGTCCATCCTTCGGTGAGAAGAGAGCGCTGAATCTGCACAGGGCAAAGGACCAGATCAGCAGCATGATCCAGAATTGAAAACTGCTGAGGCGCCCTTTCAGGGTGAACCAGCACGCAGGCGACCAGAAGCTGAAAGGCCTGTCGCTGTAGTATTTGCTTCGGGGTTTGGC
>JBGUKU010000037.1:0-5346 GCA_045114615.1 Anaerovoracaceae bacterium | reverse complement strand
CCGTCTACGCATGCGAACTTCATCACAGGGCCTTCCTCTGTGTTCAGTGTCAGTCTGCAGCCGCCGCACATGCCGGTTCCATCGATCATGATAGGGCTCATCGATACCGTGATCGGTGCGTCGTACTTCTTCGCCGTAAGTGTCACGAACTTCATCATGATCAGCGGTCCGATCGTGATGATCATGTCGAACTTCTCGCCTGCCGCCAGCATCTCATCCAGAGGTACTGATACGTTGCCGTGTCTGCCGTAGCTGCCGTCATCTGTCATCACATACAGCTTGTCCGAGCACTCATCGAACTCTTCCTCAAGGATCACGAGATCTTCGCTCCTGAAGCCGATGATGCTCGTTACCTCTGCTCCGATACGGTGGAACTCCTGCGCTACAGGCATCGCGATAGCGCAGCCTACGCCGCCGCCTACGATGCACACCTTCTTTATTCCTTCGGTCTCTGTTGCATTTCCGAGAGGGCCTACAAAATCCTGCAGATATTCGCCTTCCATCTTGTGGTTCAGCAGCTCGGTTGTTGCTCCCACCACCTGGAAGATGATCTTTACTGTACCTTCTTCAGGGTTCACTCCCGCTACTGTCAGCGGGATTCGCTCGCCCTCTTCATCGACTCTGAGGATGATGAACTGGCCCGGCTTCGCCTTGCGCGCTACAAGCGGCGCTTCGATCTCGAGCTGTGTGACTGTCGGTCTCAAAGCCTTTCTTCTTACTATTTTATACATCAAACACCTCCATTGCCTGCCATGCTGCCGTCAGGCATTGCAGAACAGACATATGCTAATATGTTAATAACGACTGGCGGGAGTACGTGGGAATCGAACCCACCCGGGAGGCGTTTAGCCCCCTGCAATCGGTTTTGAAGACCGTGAGGAACACCAGCACCTATCTACCCCCATATTTACTGAGATAAGCGCCGTACAGGAATAGCAGATGAAAAATCCCTGTACAGCGCTTTCCCAATCACTATTTTTAGAGAGGTATCAACCTATATATCCTTCAGATGCAAGTATCTCTTTTGCCTTACCAAGGTTAGCCTCAGATACACGTATGATAGGTCCCGTGCATCCCATGCCGCTCTCTGCATAGATACCCTGCTTCCAAAGCGCCTGAACACCATCCTCAAGGTCCATGACTTCAATGCCAGGGATCTGAGCAGTGACTATTTCTGCAGGAGGTGCCTTGACTTCCTCCTCAGCTGCTGCAGCAGGTTTTGCAGCGGTCTTTCTTGCCTTGAGAATGTTCTCAAGGCCGGCTTTCTTTGCTGCTGCAAATTCCTTCGCTGCAACTTCGAAAACCTTTCCTGTTACAAGCTGAGCTGCATAACGCAGGGCGCCTGCAATCACAGGTGCTCCGGAAGCTCTTGAGATTATCATGACCAGCTTATCATAACCCTCTCCGATTCCCGGACCGTATCCGTAGCCTGTTGCTTCGAAGCTTCCGCCTGTCTGGAAAGCAGACATCATCTTGACCAGTACGTTGCCTGTGAGAGAATCTGTGACCATGATATCCGGTGCACCCTGAAGCAGGTCGTTTCCTCTCATGACACATCCGCCGTCAGCTCTTGTGGACTCTGCAAATCTGATCGGATAACCGCCGTCTGCAAGCTCCTTAAGAGCTTTCTCTGTCTGTCTTGCTCCGTCTACATTGAGAATTCCGATGCTAGGATCAGCAACTCCGCATGCTTTTGCAGCGATGATGCCGTAAACAGCATTCTTGATCATTCCTTCGATCCTGTCAGCGCTGGAAGTACCTGTTGTGTTGGCAATGAACATTTCTTTGCCCTTTGCAGGTGTGATTACTCTGCCGACAGTGGACACTCCTATAGGGAACGGGTAGTGCATTGTAACGGCTGCATCTACTGCGCTGCTCTCAAGCAGCTCTTCCATCTTCTTGTGTCCTTCTTCGTCGTCAGCAACCTTTACAGTCGTAACACCTTCAGCCTCAAGTGTGCCGATGTAGTAAACATCGATGCCTTCTTTTGCAGCCATAACAGCCGCTGCCATCGAGTTTTCCTCACCGTGCTCACTTCCCATTCCGGTAAGTGCGATCTTAGGACGCTTGCCGTAGCTTCCGCTTTCAATGCCCTGTGCCATTTCAAGGAAGGTCTCAGCGATCATTTTCTGTATATTCTGAGCCATTTCGCCCTCCTTTACTCTGCCAGGAGCCCTGCTGCGAAGTCCTTCAGTGCACTTGCGATCAGTCCTCTGACTTCCTCTTCGGAAACTCCGGAGCCGCCGTCGCCCTGTCCCTTATTAGCTTCGATCACGAAAGATACGCCGTCAAAGAGGTTTGTCATTCTTCCGAGGAAGAGACTTCCCTTACCGATGACCATTGCTCTTTCTATCTTGCCGTCAAGCATTAAATCTCTGCAAGGTCCCATAAAAGGAACTCCTGAAGGAATATGTCCCTGAGTAGGAGCCCAGCCCTTCATTCCGTGCTCAACGATGAACGATGCGAGCTCTTTTTTCTCGATATCGCCTCTCTTTACTCCGAGAGCAGCGATCATCTTGAAGTTTGCTTCCGGTACATCACCTGCACCTGCCGGCTTTGTGATGTCCGGATTCTGCATTTCAGGAGCAAACTTATCAACGTCTGTAATCTTGAGTCCTGCTCTGTCAAGAGGATCTGTCACGAGCGAGCTGATGACCGCCTGTGGCGATGAGCCTGTACCGACAGTATGTCTCCCTACGATATCCGTGCGAATGACCGGATCAGTGCCGTTATCCTCACTGATCAGGACCGAAAAGCCTGCAAGACAGTCTTCAAGGACTGGAAGTCCCTTTTCAACATGGCTCTTGCCGTTCATTCCGAGCTTAGCGGTACATCCACCGGCGGTCACAACTACGTTCTTAAATGTACCTGCCTTCACAAGTGAAGCCGCGTTCAGAAGCGCGTGTGCAGGTCCTGCGCAGAATCCTCTTGTGTCGGATCCTGTTGCATTCGTAAGACCGGCGATCTCGGCTGCAGCCTTAGCAAAGTTGCCGCCGCCCCTCTGGTTCATATCACCGCATGCTTCCTCTGCACAGTCAATAACATAGTCAACTTCTGCAGGGTCGATGCCTGTGACTCTGATAAGATGGAGAAGAGAAAGCACGCTTGTAGCCTTGCTGGCGATATTCTCGAGCATGACATGTGCTGACAGGTTAACGTCAACATCGTGTGCCTTTTTGACAACTCCTACGAGCTTTCCGTCGAAGTAAAGTCCGCAGCCCCCATCCTCGACTACTGCTGCAAGTCCTTCTTCTGTGAAGTTTGCATTCTTGTCGAGTACGGCTACCTGCTCATCAGTAAACATTCCATGAGCAGCGAGTTTCTCCTTGACTGCTGCAGCAAAGTCTGCTTCCAGTTCTACCAGATCAAATGTATCGCAGATCTGCATGAGTCCGTAAAACTCGTCCTCAGGCATGATCTCTCCGTATTTTCCTGTTCTCTCATTGATGTCAGTCGGCTTATCATACCAAGGGAACTCTATTGCCTTGAGTTCCTCATTGTTAAGATTGCCGATGTATGCCTGGTTAGGTGCATATCTGACTGCATCTTCAAAGCTTCTCAGATGCTTCGGGAGCTCTTTCAGATATTCTCCATCAGGATTTACAACACGCTCTGTTACCTGAGTAGCTCCGTCATGGATTACCATGTCAGGTGTGTATGCCAGTGTATAGCTAGCTCCTCCGAGTACTGCATATTCGCCCATGATTTTTCTCCTATATGTACTTTTCTACCATAGCCTTAACAGCTTCAGGTGTTGCATCGTCCTTAACGAGTTCTTCTACCTTCTCGCCATCCTTGTATACAGCGATAACCGGAAGTCCCATTACCTTCTGGCCGATGGCAACTCTTCTTGCCTTCGAAGTGTTGAGTGCAGCGAATTTGAGCTTGTCGCCATACTCGTCAGCGAGTGCGTGTACATGTGGCATGAGAGCTGCGCATGGTACGCATCCGTCTCCGTAGAAATCTACTACTACATAACCTTCTGCCTGAAGAACCTCTTCTTCAAAAGTTTTCTTATCAACTTCTAACATCTGTGCCATCCTCCTTATCTTCTGATGGAATGCAAATATGAAATTAGTATTTATATGCTGTGCCAGCAAGCTCTTCGATGTACTTGCCTGCCTGTGTAGCAGCAATAGCACCATCTGCAGCCGCTGTGACTACCTGTCTCAGACTCTTCTTGCGAATATCTCCTGCAGCGAATACGCCAGGGATATTTGTGTGCATGTCATCATCAGTAACGATGTAGCCTCTTTCCATGTCGATCTTTCCTTCGTAGATCGATGACAGCGGCTTGAATCCGATGAATACGAAGATTCCGAATGTTCCGTCATCTTCATCAGCGAAGATCTCTCTGGTCTCGCCAGTCTTGGTGTCCTTGACTACCATGCTCTGTACGAGTCCGTCTCCCTTGATCTCTTCTACTGTTGTATTCCACATGAACTCCATCTTAGGATTAGCGAATGCTTTCTCCTGAATGGATCTTGCCGCTCTCAGAGCGTCTCTTCTGTGGATCAGGGTTACCTTGCGGGCAAACTTTGTGAGATACATAGCTTCTTCAACAGCAGCATCTCCGCCGCCGACTACGTAAACTTCAAAGTCTTCAAAGAATGCAGCGTCGCATGTAGCGCAGTAGGATACGCCCTTGCCTGTGAATTCCTTCTCGCCCGGGCATCCGATGGTTGTGTGTGTAGCGCCTCCGGTTATGATAACTGCCTTAGCCTGGTACTCACCCTTTGTTCCTTTTATTACCTTAACATCACCTTCGAGCTCAACGTCAGTGATAGTATCTTCAACTCTTTCGCATCCGAACTTATCGCACTGTGCGACCATACGCGCGATAAGCGATGGGCCTGTCTCGCCCTCAATTGAACCCGGATAGTTCTCGAGTTCGTCTGTGATAACGATTTGTCCGCCGTATTTCTGCTTTTCGATGATCAGTGTGTCCATCTTGGCTCTGCCTGCATACAAACCTGCAGCAAGTCCTGCCGGGCCACCTCCGATTATCACGATATCATATGTTTTCATGTGGCTCACCTCCATGATTATTGTTTAATGTTCCGGGAACCGGGCCGCCGTCAAAAGGAGTATGATCGTTGTGACGACGGCCCGTTCCTAGTTGGTTGTTTAAGCTTCAGCGACCTGTTCGCGAATAGCGTTCATCTCTTCGCAAATGTCGTCTACATCCAGCACCATTTCCATCATGCTGATCTGCTCATCATATACAGCCTCATCTATTTCTGCTTTGATCTCAGGCTCGCATATGTGGTAACATGGGAGTTTCAACGAAACCCCTGCCAGACACCCCGCAAATGTAGGATCTCCGAGAGCTACTGTTTCTGCAGC
>JBGUKU010000036.1:0-3382 GCA_045114615.1 Anaerovoracaceae bacterium | reverse complement strand
TATTCCGGATTGTCCTTGATAGCCTCGATAGCACCAGCTGCCATGTTGTCGTTCATGGAGATGATTGCATCGATGTGTGTTCCCTTCTGTACCCAAGCTTCCATGAGTGTCAGAGCTTCATCTGAATTCCAGTTAGCGAAGTCTTCACCAAGGATAGTAACATCAGAACGCTTATCGAAGAAGTATGTATCCCAAGCTTCACGACGCTTGTCAGCGTGATAGTTTCCGGAAGGTCCCTTCAGAACTACTACATTAGCATTCTCAGGAATCTCGTCAACAGCTCTCTGAGCTCCTACAGCTGCCTGAGCTACAGGGTCAGCGTCTACAGTACCTGTTCCTTCCATGACTTCTGTGCTTCCACTTCCATCAAGGTCGTCCTGGTGAGTTGTAGGGTTAGTTGTGATTACAGGGATGCCTGCATCGATCAGCTTCTGAACATACGGAGCCTGAGCTGCGTTGTTGTTGGACTGTACGATTACGAGGTCATACTTCTTTGTGATGCAGTCTTCAAGAAGACCGTTCTCGGTGTTGTCATCTGCTTCACCTGATACACATGTGAGCTCGATGTCAGGATAGTTCTCAGCAGCCTTCTTCATCTCGTTGGTCAGCCATGCTGCGAATGTGTCTGCGCTTGCACGTGCAACGAAGCATACACGCTTTGTCTCGCCGCTTGATGCGCTCTCATCAGTACTTTCTTCGCTTGCTCCGCCGCCGCATGCTGCAAGTGCGAGAATCATCATGAGAGTCATAATGACGGCCAGTACTTTTTTCATAGTTTTCATAATTAAACTCCTCCTCATTATAAGTGGTACTTTTTATATAACATTGCCGCAAGGCGATTGTTACCTTATTTTTCCGGTTTCTTGTCAGCATCTGCTGCCGGCTCTGATGCTCCTTCCTTTTTGTCATCTGCGACCATGATCACCTTTTTTGTCTTACGCGACTTGGTCACCACATCGAATGCTACAGCAAGTACAATGATGAATCCCTCGATAACGCTCTGGATGTATGCGTTGACTCCGAGCAGGTTCATTACGTTCTCAAGGAAACCGATGATGAATGCGCCGGCTACTGTTCCGGATACTGTACCGAGGCCGCCCGTGAAGGATGTACCGCCGACGATGGCAGCTGTAAGTCCGGTCATCTCATATCCTATGGCTCCGTTAGGGAGTCCTGCATTATTTCTTGCCATGAAGATCATTCCCGCAAGTCCGATCAAAAGACCGTTGATAAGATATGACTTGTATATGCTCTTCTTAACGTTGATTCCGCTTGCCTCAGCAGCACTTCTGTTGCCGCCGATAGCATATACGCCTCGTCCGTATCTGGTGTTGTTCATGATGTACCAGATGGCTGCTGTTATTATTACAACAACCAGTACCGGTACAGGGATGAACGAGAAGATCATCTTCTGTCCGATATCTACATATTTACCGAGCTGCAGGATGTTCTGGCCGCCTGTGAAGTACAGCGCGATACCTCTTGCCACCTGCTGCATACCCAGAGTTGCGATGAATGCCGGTACATTGAACTGTGCTACGAATACTGCATTGAACATATTGCAGATGACGCCGACTGCAAGTGCTGTAATGAGCGCGAGCATCATGCTCTGTGTCTGCTTGAACACCGATACCGACAGACAACCCGCCAGAGCAAGTACCGATCCCACTGACAGGTCGATGAATCCTCCGACGATCAGGATCATCTCACCATATGCGATGAGGAGTCCTACGCACAGCTGACGTGCTACATTGATAAGGTTGCTGCTCTGAAGAAAATACGGGCTGATGAGTGAACATGCGATAAACAAGACCGCAAGGACCACGTATATCGCGTATTTTTGAAGAATACCTGTAACACTTTTATTTTCCATTTTTACTTATCCCTCCCTGATTTCCTGCATAGCATATTTCATGATGGCTTCCTGGCTGAACTCGCCTCTCTTAAGGCATCCGGTGATCCTGCCCTGCGACATTACGTAGATCCTGTCACACATTCCGATCAGTTCCGGCATTTCGGACGATACCATCACGATCGTTTTGCCCTGCTTGGCGATATCTGTCATGAGCTTGTATATTTCGAACTTTGCACCGACGTCGATACCTCTTGTCGGCTCGTCAAGAATCATTACCTTAGGCTCGCACAGAAGCCATCTCGCCAGCAGCACTTTCTGCTGGTTGCCTCCGGAAAGCGACGCTATCGGTGTCTCCAGAGTAGGCGTCTTGACGTTCATCTGCCTGAAGACCTCTGCAACTTCGTTCTTCTCCTTGCCCCTGTGAGCCGTGCCGCCATAGATAAATCTCTTGAGGTTGGCGAGGCTCGCGTTCTCGCGCACTCCGCGGACTGGCACAATTCCGTCCTCCCTGCGGCTCTCCGCGAGCATTACGAGTCCGTTCTTAATACTGTCCTCCGGGGACTTGATGTCCACCGGCTTGCCGTCAATCAGGATCTCTCCCGTCTCATGCGGGTCAAGTCCAAAGACAGCTCTCATTGTTTCCGTCCTGCCTGCTCCGACAAGGCCGGCAAAACCGATGATTTCTCCCTGTCTGGCCTCGAAGTTGATGTCTGCGAACATGTTAGTCTGGCCGAAGCCCTTGACTTCGAACATCTTGTCCCCGAGAGTGATGTCTTCCTTCGGATATACATTGGTCATCTTACGGCCGACCATCCTCGAGATGACTGTATCGAGATCAATATCTGATGCCCTGTCTGATGAAACGACAGCGCCGTCTCTGAAAATCGTGATGTCATCCGCGATCTGGAATACTTCCTCCATCTTGTGGGAGATGTATATGATGGATACACCCTGCTTCTTGAGATCAGCGATCTTCTCGAACAAAGACGCAACCTCACGCTCTGTAATCGAGGAAGTAGGCTCGTCCATGATTATGATGTCGGCGTCGTTGCTTACCGCCTTGATTATCTCAAGCATTTGAATGTCAGATACCGTGAGTGTTTTGAGTTTCTGCTTAGGTCCGTAAGGAAGGTGCTCTTTCTCTATGAACTCGGTTGCGTCCTTGTGCACCTTCTTCCAGTCGACTTTGCCGAATTTGCCTACCGGAAGTCTTCCAAGGAACAGATTCTCTTCTACGGTCAGTTCAGGTACATAATTGAGTTCCTGAGGAATCATCGCGATCCCGTATGACGCTGCCTGTATCGGATCCTTGATCGTTACAGGGTTGCCATCAATTTTGATTTGTCCTGCATCCGGTTTGTACTGCGCGTTGATGTTCTTCATCAAAGTCGACTTGCCTGCACCGTTCTCTCCGCAGAGGGCATGTACTGTGCCCTTTCTGACGGAAAAGTTAACGTGGTCAAGCGCCTTGACTCCCGGGAAGGATTTCTCAATTCCGGATACCTGCAGCTTGATCTCTTCTCCCAT
>JBGUKU010000035.1:0-24847 GCA_045114615.1 Anaerovoracaceae bacterium | reverse complement strand
ATAACCGGTCGGTCCTTGGTTCGACCCCAAGATGGCCCACCATTATGCTCAGGTAGCTCAGTAGGTAGAGCAGGGGACTGAAAATCCCCGTGTCCCTGGTTCGATTCCGGGCCTGAGCACCACGAGATCTGTCGCAGAATCGGCAGGTCTTTTTTTCTTTATCCGGAGATCGCAAACGTAAAGAATACTTGACACATAATGATTCAGTGGTTACAATAGCAATATAAAAGATGCACAAGTGTTCGATACGGAGACTTATGGAAAACAATCTCGCAAAGATCAGAAAAGAGAAAAAGATAGGGCAGAGTTATCTGGTAGAACAGCTTGGAGTATCGAGACAGTCGATCAGCTCCATTGAGAACGGCAGATGCACTCCATCCCTTGAGCTTGCAATGGATATAGCTTATCTGCTGGATATGCCGATCGAAGAGATATTCATCCATGAAAACCGTTTCAAATAGCTCCTGAAGGGGCTTTTTCTTTATGAATATTTGATAATATTCATTCATAGGGATTAACAATAGTTATAAAATCACGGACAAAGATGGCATATTGCCGCTTTGTCTGTTTTAGTTTACGAATAATCAATTATTTAGAAAAAATAAGATGAAAAGAACAAATGCGATAAAACTGAATAGCCTCATTATCATATTCTTTTTTACGCTGATCATGATCGCATTCTCCTACGCTGCTTTCGCTGTATCTGCACCATCTGCCTCCGGTCAGATAAATTCTCCCGGAGGAGCAGTACTAAGGAAATCCACTTCTATGAAATCAGCAAAGAAGGGTGTGCTGCCGGATGACACCGGTGTCACCATCCATAAAGAAGTTTTCAAATCAAAGACCAGCACATCAAAAAAGAATAAATGGTATTATGTAACAGCAAACGGAACGGAAGGCTATATCAGAGCTGACCTTGTCGATAATATCAGTTATGGAACTGTAAGCGGCCAGGTAAAAGCCAAAGTCACTTACCGTAAAGGTGCCGGAACGAAAATGAAGAAAAAGGGTACCTTAAAGAAAAATTCCACAGTGACAGTTGTACTGAAGGCTAAGCCTGTTTCCTCAACAAAAGGCAGCAGCAGTACATGGTATAAGATTCTGTCCGGCGGCAAGTACTATTATGTATGCTCAAAAAAGATAAAACTGACAGGAAGCATGACTGATGACCAGTTTGCACAATATCTGAATGCAGCAGGTTTTCCGGACTCTTACAAAAACAGCCTGACAGCGCTTCATAATGCACATCCTAACTGGGGCTTTGTTGGTTATAATACAAACATCCCATGGACGACTGCGCTGTCAAAGCAGACCAGCGGAGGAAGATCATTGGTATCCGGGTCATTTCCTTCATCATACAGAGACGGCAGCAAGCAGTATGAACCCGGATGGTACAAAGCCAGTACCAAGGTGGTAGCCTATTTCATGGATCCCCGCAATTTTCTCAATGAGAGCACCATCTTTATGTTTGAGGATCTGTCATATAAGCCTGATTATCAGACGGCATCTGCCGTCAGCGCGATACTTGCCCCGACGAAACTGCCTGCATACGGATTCACAGCAAATGTATTCGTCAATGCAGGAGCGGCAAGTAACGTAAGTCCGGTATTTCTTGCATCCAGAGCAAGGCAGGAGACCGGAAGCGGCGGTGACGCAATAAACGGCACCGCGATCCTCGGAACTCCGGTATATAATCCGTTCAATATAGGTGCATTCGGAAATACAAATCCGCTGTACAACGGCCTGCTATACGCATATGGAAAGGGATGGACTACACCGGCTGCGGCTACTGCAGGCGGTGCACAGGAGCTGGCAAAGAACTACATCAATCAGGGGCAGTTCACCACTTACTATCAGAGATTCAATGTAAGGAACGGTGCAGCAAAGGCGGGCACTCACCAGTACATGACAAATATCATGGCACCTTACAGTGAAGCACTTGCAACATACGATTCATATTCGAAGTACGGCATCCTCAATCAGCCTTTGGTATTCGAGATACCGATATATGAAGGCATGCCGGCAGCCACAAATCTTCCGTAAAAAAGGTCTCCTTCAGGAGACCTTTTATAATGCAGCGCCCTGACATGTATCACGTCTTTTTAATTCGCTGTTTATCATGTTCAGAATGGTGCGCTTGCGATAGCTCCATTCAGGAGATACGAGGATCCTGCGGGGCACATCACCTGTAAGTCTGTGGATCGTGACCCCGGGAGGTATGATTTCCAGGCAGCGCACTGTCAGATCCACATACTCTTCGATAGAATCAAACGGTACGTATTCCGGCATCGCTCTGTATAAAGGCGATGTCTTTACTATGTTCATCAGGTGCAGCTTGATTCCGAATATTGGCAGGCTGCATACCTTTCTTACAGACTCGAGCATCATCTCCTGATTCTCCCCGGGCAGACCGAGAATAAGATGGGTGACCACACGTATGCCGCGTGAGATAAGCTCACCGGCAGCCTTTTCATAATCCTCATAGGTGTAGCAAGTGTTCATGGATTGCAGTGTATTCGCATGGATGCTCTGAAGACCGAGTTCGACCCACATGAAATTATCACGGTTTATTTCTTCCAGAAGGCATAGAACATCGTCTCCCAGACAGTCGGGCCTTGTGGCTATTGCAATACCGCTTATACGCGGGTCGTCTAGAGCTGCATTGTACCTTGAGCGAAGGACATCCACCGGGGCATATGTATTGGTAAACGATTGGAAGTAGGCGAGGTAGCAAGCATCCGGCCATTTTTCCGAAAGCCGGTCGATCTGCTCACTGATAGATGCAGAATAATCTATAGCAGAAGATGAAGCATGGGATGCAAGTTCACCGGATCCGCCTTCAGAACAGAAAGCACATCCGCCGTATCCTGCAGTCCCGTCACGGTTTGGACATGTAAAACCGGCGTCGATGCTCAGCTTTACAGTTTTGCGTCCGAACTCCGACTTAAGATAATCACCTATGGAATTATATCTTTCACCGCCCTGCATGTATCACGCGACCTCCTTTTGTGATACAATATTATGAATTGTTGCGTACATCCATGACGCATATAGTGGAAAGGAAAGAGCATTGAAAAAAACTTCGGGTTGCATACCGCAGATCAACTGTGAAGAACTGAATCTCGTATCCGGAGAACTCTCCGGAGTGGCGCTCATGCCTAAAAAGCCTTCAGTCCTTATGCATGCCTGCTGCGGACCGTGTTCTACATCATGTGTGGAGAGGACCGCTGCTGACTATGCTCTGACCCTGTACTATTATAATCCAAACATTACCGACAGAGAAGAGTACTATCTCAGGCGCGATACACTGCTTCATTTCCTCAATGCATTCAACGATGAGCATAAGGATATGTACACCGTGGGCTATATCGAAGGCGCATATGAGCCGGACCGGTTCATGATTAAAGCATCACCGCTGGCAGATGAGCCTGAGGGCGGAAGGCGATGCGACCTGTGTTTCGCTCTGAGACTGACCGAGACTGCCAGGATGGCCAAGGAACTCGGTATGGAGTACTTCACAACTACCATGTCGGTAAGTCCGCATAAAAACTATGACAAGATCAAAGCTCTCGGACTGGCGCTTGAGGAAGAAACCGGAGTAAAGTTTCTTGACATAGACTTCAAAAAGAAGAACGGATTCGGCCGCAGCGTTGAGCTTTCGAAGAAATACGGGCTGTACAGGCAGAACTTCTGTGGCTGCGACTTCGCAAGATACGCAAGTAAATAACTATAGGGGACTAAGATAAAGGAGAAAGAACGATGAGCAAACTATTCATTCCAAAAGACTACAAGCCGCTGCTCGACCCAACGGAAACACAGAGAGCCATCAAAAGGATCAAGGATCACTTCCAGAGAGAACTCGCACACGGTCTCAACCTCGGAAGAGTGTCGGCACCTCTGTTTGTTATCCCTCAGACGGGACTGAACGATAATCTGAACGGTTATGAAAGAAGAGTTGAGTTCACCATCAAGGATATGAACGAGCAGCAGGTTGAGGTTGTTCAGTCGCTTGCGAAGTGGAAGAGAATGGCGCTCGGAAGATACGGAGTAGAGCCTGGACGCGGTCTTTATACCGATATGAATGCTATCAGGCGTGATGAAGAACTTGACAACATCCATTCGATATATGTTGACCAGTGGGACTGGGAAAAGGTCATCACCGCCGATCAGAGAAACGATGAGTTCCTCGAGCATACTGTAAAAGTCATATACTGGTGTCTGAAAGACCTCGCTGATTACGTAAACGATCATTATCCTGAGATAGGGATTGATCTTCCTGACAAGATCAAATTTATTGATTCGCAGGAACTCGAGAACTGGTATCCTGATAAAACATCAAAGGAAAGAGAGCGCTTAGCTGCTGAAGAGTTCGGTGCCATATTCGTAAAGCGCATAGGCTGCAAACTCAATTCAGGCAAGCCTCATGACGGAAGAGCTCCTGATTATGATGACTGGGAACTCAACGGAGACATTATCCTCTGGAACCCGGTTCTTGAAGATGCTTTCGAGATCAGTTCCATGGGAATCCGCGTCGATGCCGAATCCATGGTACGTCAGCTTGAGCTGGATGGCAAGGAAGACAGAAAACAGCTGAAGTTCCATCAGGATATCATCAACAACAGGCTTCCGCTTACTGTCGGAGGAGGTATCGGACAGAGCAGACTCTGCATGTACTTCCTGAAGAAGGCACACATAGGAGAGGTTCAGGTATCGGTATGGCCTGAAGACATGTATGAGGAATGCGCTGCAAATAACATATTCCTTCTGTAATTCGTGTGAGAACATTAAATGCAGTACATTGACGTAGTCATTGACAATAAAAGCGTTAATACGGACAGCTTTTACACCTACAAAGCGCCTGATGAGGTATTCGTAGGAGCAAAGCTGACGGTACCCTTTGCAAGAAGGAAAAAAAGCGTCGATGCATACTGTGTTGATACAGGTGTTGACTGCGCTCTGGATGATTCTAAGGTCAAGGAGATCGATACATTCGATCCTGAAAGGTCTCTTAACTCAGAGATGGTTCAGACGGCCATGTGGATGCGCAGGCGCTACGGAGTAAAATACATTGACGGCCTCAAGATGTTCGCAGTTGAAGGTAAACGCGAGAAAGCTTTGAAGGCCGGCGCGGGTATTGAAGCATCAGATCCGGAGTATGAACTCACTGCAGAGCAGGCGGCTGCAGCGGCTAAGATCGTCGCTTCGGTCGAAAAACACGAGGCCAGGACCTATCTGATTAAGGGTGTGACCAACAGCGGCAAGACTGAAGTATATATACAGGCAGCTGCCAGGGCACTGGAAACAGGAAGGACAGCAATAATACTGCTGCCTGAGATCGCGCTTGCATCACAGGTGGCCCAGCGCTTCAGAGAACGCTTCGGAAGCGATAAAATAGCTACACTTCACAGCAGACTGAAAAAATCCGAGAGACTCTCAGAGTGGCTGAGGATAAGGCGAGGCGAAGCAAAGATAGTTATAGGCGCAAGGACCTCGGTTTTCGCTCCTCTTGACAATATAGGTGTTATTGTTATAGATGAAGAGCACGAAAGCACGTATAAATCGGATCATAATCCTAAATATGAGACGGTGGATGTTGCCTTTAAAAGAGCGTCTGTGTCAAAAGCTGTACTCGTGCTCGGAAGCGCTACTCCGGGTGTGACATCGTATTTCAGAGCAAAAGCAGGCATTTATGAGCTCATTGAGATGAAAGAACGCATCGGCGAAAGCGTGATGCCAAAACTTGAGATCATCGATATGCGAAAAGAAGCTGCCGCGGGGAATACCGGCGTCATTTCCAGAGAGCTCGCCCGCAGAATAGACAATGCTCTTTCACAAAAGGAGCAGGTGATACTGTTTCTTAACCGCAGAGGATTCTCAACGCGCATACTCTGCCCGGACTGCGGATTCGTTATGTCCTGCCCGGACTGCGGCATTTCACTAACGTACCACAAGTCGGTAAATGCGGCAGTCTGCCATTACTGCGGACGCAAATTCCCGGTACCCGAAAAGTGTCCGGACTGCGGCAGTAAATTCATAAGATACGCTGGTGCCGGCACTGAAAAGGTTGAAGAAGAGGTAAGACGCATCTGGCCGGAAGCGGGAGTCGACAGGTTCGATATAGATACAGCATCAGCAGCTGATGATCCGGTCAAGGTGATAAACGATTTTCAGATGGGACGCACCGACATACTTGTCGGCACACAGCTGCTTGCTAAAGGCCTGGATTTCAGGAATGTGGGCCTTGTAGGTATAATAAACGCCGATGTCAGTCTCAACATACCTGACTACAGGTCAACGGAGCGCACTTATCAGCTTATTACACAGGTGGCAGGGCGTGCCGGAAGGACCGGAGGCGAAAGCAGTGTGCTCATTCAGACATATGAGCCGGAAAGCGATGTGATACGCGAGGCAGCAGCCGGAGACTACGAAAGGTTTTATGAATCGGAGCTCCTTCACAGAAGTATTATGAATTATCCTCCGTACTCTGATATAATCTCCGTCGGACTTGTTGCAGATGATGATGATACTGCGATGGCTTACGCAAATGCTTTCAGAAGCAGGCTCACCGGGCTGAAATCCGCTCCTGAAGGAGCAAAAGTGATGATGCCGAGGCTCGACGAAAGACGAAGCGACGGAAGGTCAAGAGCGGTATTCATGATCAAGGCTCCCCAGGGCAGCAGGGCGGGATATGTCAGCGAATATATGGCATTCCGTGACCGCATGATTGAAAACAGGGCTCCGGCATTCATCGAAATAGACATCAATCCTTACGGATCAATATAAATCACAGGAAAGAAGAAACTATGGCACTAAGAAATATCACTACTAAAGGCGACGAGATACTCGCTAAAAAATGCAAACCGGTAAAAGAGATAACTCCGCGCATTGCTGAAGCATGTGCAGACATGGTAGAGACCATGATCGCAGCCGACGGAGTGGGCATTGCTGCTCCGCAGGTAGGCATAATGAAGAGATTCTTTATTGCAATGCCTCATGTGGATGCCGAAGACGAGGAGACAAGGGACAAAATCTATGTGATGATCAACCCTGAGATAACATACAGAGAAGGAACTCAGGAATCGAGCGAAGGATGTCTGTCGGTACCGGGATACATGGGCCTTGTGGACAGACCTTATAAAATAAAGATAAAAGGTACAGATCTTCAGGGCGTAGAGCATGAATACGAATTCGAGGGATTCGAGGCAACGGTATTCTGCCATGAATATGACCATCTGGATGGAATCCTGTACTCGGATATCGCAAAAGACATGATGACTGTAGAGGAGTATTCTGAGATTCTCCATGAACTGCAGGAACAGCACGCGGATGACGATGAAGATTCAGATGCAGACAACACTGAAATCTGGGAAAAGAAAAAAGAAAGAAGCAATCAGTAAATGAGGATAGTTTTCATGGGAACGCCCGCATTTGCGGCACGTTCACTTCAGAAGTTAATAGATGAGGGCTACGATATACCGCTCGTAGTAACACAGCCTGACCGAAAGGGCAACCGCAACAGGATGGTACTGTCAGATGTCAGGAAAATGGCGCTTGAGCACGGAATAGAGACGGCACAGCCGGTAAGAATAAAGAAGGATCCTGAACTTATAGAACGCTTGAAGGAAATCGCTCCTGATATGATTGTTGTAGCGGCTTTCGGTCAGATACTTCCAAAGTCAGTCCTTGATATTCCAAGGCTTGGATGTATAAACGTCCACGGCTCGCTCCTTCCGAAACTCAGAGGAGCTTCGCCTATGCAGGCTGCTGTTCTGGAAGGTATGGATGAATCAGGTGTTACAATAATGCGCATGGCTGAAGGCCTCGATACCGGAGACATGATAAGCAGATGTACCTGCGACATAAAGGGAAAGGACTTCACGGAAGTTTCTGAGATCCTTGCGGAAGCAGGTGCAGACCTCCTTGCAGAGACGATTCATGATATAGCGGACGGAACTGCCGTATATGAGGTCCAGAATGATGATGAAGCTACATACGCCGGCATGATATCCAAGGCTGACGGTTATACAGACTTTAATGAGCCGGCGGTGAATATAGAACGCAAGATAAGGGCGTTCATTGAATGGCCGACATGTTACAGTTATCTTGACGGACAGCAGGTCAAGTTTTACAGGGCCGAAGTAATCGACGAGGAACCCGACGGTGAGCCGGGAACGGTAAGCTTAACAGATAAAAAAAGTTATTTCATCAATTGCGGGAGCGGCAAGCTGAGAGTTCTCGAGCAGCAGCTCCAGGGCAAGAAGCGTATGAGCGCCGGAGATTTCATGAGAGGGCACAAGCTCTCGACAGGAGACAGGTTCGGCGCAGAGGAGGGATAATAATGTATTATTACTATGACTATTCATGGTTTGTACTTCTGCCGGCGATCCTTCTGACGATGATCACCCAGGCAAGGATCAACAGCGCGTACAGGACCTATTCACAGGTACCTGTCAGCACTGGAGTAACAGGTGCTGAGGCCGCAAGAGCCATGATGGATGCGAACGGTCTTTCCGGAGTTGCCATTAACGTATTGAACGGCGGGAACTCTCTGACCAATTATTATGATCCAAGAACAAAGAGTCTAAATCTTTCCAGAGAGGTGTATGCGTCAAGGTCTGTGTCAGCTGTTTGCATAGCCTGTCACGAGGTAGGACATGCTATTCAGGATGCAACGCATTACGCACCGCTTGCACTGAGAAACGGCATAGTACCGGTAGTCAATCTTACCCAGATGGTATCATGGCCGCTGATCTTCTTCGGACTTGTAATGTCCGCAGCATCGCCATACGGAAGCCTGATGTTCCTTATCGGAGTTATCTGCTTCCTCTTTGTAATCTTCTTCCATCTGATCACACTGCCGGTCGAATTCAACGCATCGAACCGTGCACTGGCTAATCTCAGAGAACTCAGACTTGTAAATGAAGACGACTACGTCGGATCAAGGACTGTTCTCAAAGCTGCGGCGATGACTTATGTAGCGGCACTTGCTACAGCGATCGCCAGCCTTCTCAGAGTATTCGTGATCGCAGGCAGGAGGAGATAAGGCCGGATGAATAAGGACTGGCTGGCGGTTTTCGAAGCACTTAAGGCAGTATATACTGACGGAGCATATTCCAACATTTCAATCAACGAAGCTGTTTCGCACCACAATGGGCTGCGGGAGAGCTTCGTTCGCTCGTTTGCCAAGGGAGTATTGCGAAGCAGCATAAGAATTGATTACGTGATCGATTCTCTTGCAGGTAAAGGCATCAGAAGCATAAAGCAAAGACCTCTCATAATTCTGAGAATGGGTATATATGCCATTGACGATCTCGTAAGTGTGCCTGATCATGCTGCCGTGAACGAGGCAGTTGAACTTGCGAAGACAGTGGCGAAGGGAAGTGACCGCTTTGTGAACGCCGTGCTCAGGAATTACCTGAGACGCAGAGATGAATTTGTTCCGGACAAGCTGGAGCCTCATATCAGGTATTCAATGAGAAAGGACATATTTTTGCTTCTGAGCGAACAATACGGAGATGAGGCAATACGTATTGCGGAAGCACTGAATGAGCCGGCAGAGATCTATTTAAGGGCAAATACACTCAAGGCAGACAGGGATGAGGTGATTGCCAGGCTTGCGGAATATGGCATAGAAGGCAGTGCAGTGGCAGAAAACAGCGAAGCCATACTTGCGAAAGGGAGCGGCATCGTAAGCTGCGATCTTTACCGACAGGGCTTTTATACAATACAGAGCCTGTCTTCGATGATAGCCGTCAAAGCTCTGTCGCCGGAACCCGGCAGCAGGGTACTTGATCTCTGTGCCGCGCCCGGCGGTAAGACAGGATATATGGCTGAGTTGATGGGGAACGAGGGCAGCATCACAGCCTGTGACGTTCATCCGCACAGGCTGATGCTCACGCAGGCCGCAATGAAGAGACTCGGCGTGAGCATATGCGCTCTGGAAGAGCGCGATGCTGCTGTATACGATGGATCGCTTGAGGACTCTTTTGATTATGTTCTTGCTGATGTTCCGTGTTCCGGATTAGGAGTAACGGCCAGCAAACCGGAACTGAAACTGACTGCCGATCCATCTGAATATGACGGGCTTATTGAGATACAGAAAAGAATCCTTACCAATGCGCTTCGATATACAAAACCCGGCGGAATGCTTGAATATTCAACATGTACGCTCAACAAAAACGAGAACGAAGCGGTTGTTAAACATGTATTAAGTAAAGAAGGCACTTCAGCCCGTATTATTGAAATGGCCACTCTGATGCCATATAATGGCAAAGTAGGATTTTATTATTGTATTATAGGGAAAAATGCAATTTAACAGGACGGAGAACTGATTATCATGAAAATTGGTTACATGACAGACAGAGGCAGACGCAGGCCTACCAACGAAGATTCACTCAGAGCATGTGAAGATCTTAATTTCTTTATGCTCGCAGACGGCGTAGGAGGCAACAGGTCGGGCGAGATCGCCAGCCAGTCAGCACTTGATGCTCTTGAGAAATTCGTTCGCCACAACCCGCCTGAATGGCTGGGCTCACGCGATGAGGTATTCAGATATTTCAGAGCTGCCGTTAATTACGTCAATCAGTTCATAATAAAACTGTCCGGAGCAAAACCGCAGTATGCCGGAATGGCTACTACACTTACTTTCGCATATATAAGAGGCGACGAGATGTACGTTGCGAATGTCGGTGACAGCAGAGTATACCTTGCGCACGGCGATATGATACAGCAGATTACGGACGATCATACATATGTCAATGATCTTGTGAAGATGGGTGCCATTACAAAGGACGAAGCTCATCTCCATGCGCGCAAAAATGTTATCACCAGAGCGATCGGAGCAAACGCGAACAACGAGCCTGACTGCTTCAGTGTCCCGGTAGAAGCGGGTGACCGCATACTGCTTTGCAGTGACGGTCTGTACGATGAAGTCGACGATGATACTATACTGTCAGTGCTCAACAGGTATAGAGATATGAAGGTCTGCGCAGAGGACCTTGTTTATATGGCTAACGAAAACGGCGGCAATGACAACATTTCCGTCATCTGCGTTGATTTGGAGGATTAAGCATGGCAAGCAGGATACTATCCGGGCGTTATGAACTTCTGGAGAAGATCGGCGATGGCGGTATGGCTGTCGTATATAAGGGTAAGGATAAACTCCTTAACCGCTTTATTGCTGTCAAGATCTTAAGACCGGAATTTACAAAGGACGCGACGTTCGTTGAGAACTTCAAAAGAGAATCGCAGGCTGCTGCGGGTCTTTCTCATCCGAACATCGTGGGAGTTTATGATGTAGGCCGTGAAGGCAACATCAACTACATAGTAATGGAGCTCATTGAAGGCGATACTCTCAATAAGATCATTGAGAAAGAAGCACCTATGGATTACCGCAAGGTGATCGACATATCAAAGCAGGTAGCTTCTGCGCTCAGAATAGCTCATAAAAACAAGATCATTCACAGAGACGTAAAGCCTCACAACATCATGGTAACCAACGACGGCGTTGTAAAACTCGCTGACTTCGGTATCGCAAGGGCAGTCAATGACGCGACTCTTTCGACAGGAAGCAAGATTGTAGGTTCGGTACATTACTTCTCGCCTGAGCAGGCCAGAGGCAATTATGTTGATGAGAGATCCGACATCTATTCACTAGGCATCGTAATGTACGAGATGCTCACAGGCAAGGTTCCGTTCGATGGGGACAATCCTGTTACGGTAGCGCTCAAGCACATTAATGAGGAGATCGTTCCTCCAAGAGAGCTCGAGCCTAGCATACCGCCTGCACTGGAGCGCATTGTAATGAAGGCTACAAGCAAGTTCCAGACAAACAGGTACGCAAATGCCGACGAGCTTATCCAGGATCTCGACAATGTTTCCTTCGTTACCGCTATTGCCCCGGATTCAATATTTGAATCGACTACAGTCGTAGAAAAACGCAATAAGCGCAAACAGGATCTTGAAAAAGACATAGAACAGGTCGTAGAGGCAAGGGAACGCGACAGAAAGAAGAAACGCAGAAAAAGAATTGCAATCATAACAATTATTGCAATTCTTCTGGGAGCCTCCGGCGGCGGATATTATGCATGGAAGATGGGAGCTTTTTCATCTACCAAGGCTGCTCCTGACCTGATGGACAAAACATACGAAGAAGCAGCATCGATCGCCGAGTCAGAAGGATTCAAAGTCAAGAGAGGCAATGACATTTATTCTTCAGAGTATGCAGAAGGCAGAATCTGCATGCAGGAACCTGAACCGGGCGTAGAGATGCCTAAGGAAGGGACCATCACGGTCAATGTCTCGAAGGGCAATAAGGAAGGCCTCGTTCCGAGTGTTTTAGGTATGCAGCAGGAAGACGTCGATGCATATCTTCAGTCATACGGATACGCGCTGGGTAATGTAAAAACCACTACTTCACCTGAAAAGGAAGGAATGGTTCTTGAGCAGAGCCCTGTAGCAGGCTCCACTCTTGATAAAGAGAGTACTGTGGATATAGTCGTTTCTGACGGAAAGGGAACCGAGAAGGGTATCGTTCCTTCTGTGACCAGAATGTCGCTTGATGATGCAAAAAAAGCGATCAAGGCAGCAGGCTTCAAAGTCGGCAATATAACATATGACTGGGATTCGACTATTGGCAAGGGTTATGTAATTTATCAGCAGTATCAGGCAAATTCCCAGCTCGATAAGGGCACAGCTATAGACCTTCAGGTAAGTTCCGGACCTGAACCGGCACCTGAACAGCCGGTTGTCCCTGAAACCACACCGGATGCAGGTACAGTACCTGCTGTGCCTTCTGACCCGGGCAATGTGACCGGCTAACGGAACGGTATCGCATATGACAGGAACCGTTGTCAAAGGTATAGGGGGATTCTACTTCGTTTATGACGGCAATTCGGTCGTCATGGGAAAAGCGCGTGGAAATCTCAAAAGAAACAAGGACATCATCTTCGTTGGCGATATTGTTGATTTTGATATTGATGAGAACGACAAAGACGGTGAATGTGTCATTCATCGTGTCATAGAGAGAAAGAACTGTTTAACACGGCCGCCGGTATCCAATCTGGATATCCTTGTGGTCGTGTTTTCATTGGTTCAGCCGTCTGTCAATTATCCTGTAGTAGACAAACTGATCGCAGGATGCGAACTGGCAGGAATAGATCCGGTAATATGTATATCAAAAGCTGACCTGGCAGAACCGGAAGCAGTTTCGGACGCTGTTTCAATATACTCGGATATCTATCCGTCAGTGAGCGTGAACGGTCTGACCGGTGAAGGCATTGAAGAACTCCGCACGTTGATAAGCTGTAAAAAGGTTGCCCTGGCCGGCCCTTCAGGTGTCGGGAAATCAACTATAACAAATCTGCTTCATGCCGGTGAACCCGGCATAGCCGAAGCTGAAGAAGCACTGCTGAAAGCGGCTACAGGACACATAAGCAGAAAGACCGGGCGCGGAAGGCATACCACAAGGCACGTTGAGATTTTCCCTTTGTCTGACGGAACAATGCTGTATGACACGCCGGGTTTCACATCTCTCGACATGCCGGTTATTGATCCTATAGCAGTGAGGGATCTGTTCCCTGAATTCCGGGGCTTAGACAATGTCTGCCGGTACTCGGACTGCATGCATATAAACGAGCCTGAATGCGCTGTAAAAGAAGCGCTTAAAGAAGGCAAAATATCTACATCCAGATATGAGTCATATAAAACAATGACGGAGGAGGTCAGGAAATGGCAAAAATAGCACCGTCGATACTCGCAGCAGACTTCGCAAGACTGGGCGATGACGTTAAGGACATTTGCGGCAGGGGAATAGATTTCCTGCACATAGACGTTATGGATGGCTCTTTTGTCCCGAATATAAGCTTCGGAGCAGGAGTAATGAAGAGCCTCAACAAAATTACTACTGTACCTTACGACGTACACCTTATGATATGGGATCCGGACAGGTATATTGAGAACTTCATCACACCGGTGACTGAATTCATTACAGTGCACTATGAGGCATGTGATGATCTTGCCCATACGATCAGCCATATAAAGGAGGCCGGAGCAAAGGCCGGGGTATCGATCAAACCGGGAACAGCTCCTGAGGTGCTTGATGAATATCTTAATGATATCGATCAGATCCTTGTGATGTCTGTTGAGCCGGGCTTCGGAGGACAGAAATTCATGGACAGCAGCCTTCCTAAAATAGCTTATTACAAGAAAAAGCGTGAGGAACTCGGACTTGACTATGTTATTTCTGTTGACGGGGGCGTTGGTTCAGCCAACGCATATCTCGTAAGAGATGCCGGTGCAGATCTTATAGTAGCCGGATCAGCCGTGTTCAAGGCTGCGGACAGAACTGCGGAGATAGCTGCGATAAAAGGTTAGTACGGATAATTACAATAAAAAGATGAAAAACGACATGATTTCAACACCGAAATCTGTACAGTTTCAGGAATAAAGATTCTGTAGAATCAGCGGCAGGAGATACCTGCCATGCTGAGAAGAAAACTAGCATTATATACATTGCTTTACATAGCCGGTATCACTGCCGGCTTTTTTATGCTCGAAAGAGCGCGTGCCCTTGAAGCGTCGGGATTTACCGCCGCAGTTATTGCTATGGTCGTCTTTGCGGACCTGCCGGATACTGCGCACTATTCTTTCAGAAGAGAGACCAGGAACCAGACGGATCACAGCGATAAACATCTGAATATCGGAAAAGAAGCAATAAGAACTCAGAAAACAATACTTGCAATAATGTTTCTTGCCGGATTTCTGGGTTTCGCTCTTCGAATGCTGTCATATGATGCTGCGCTGTCATATCTGCATGATCAGGACTATATAAAAGGCAGGGTCACATCCGTAACGGTCAAAGATGACAAGCTGAGACTGATTATCAGAAACAGAGACGCAGGTCCGGCAAAGGTACTGGTAACTCTTGATGAGGATGCCGTGGATCGGTCTGTACAGCAGGACGGAGAAAGTACTTCCGGGGAAAACGCACTGTCAGCAGTCAACGGATATATCGGCGCAACGGTTGAAGCGAGAGGGGAATTTGCGGAATTATCTTCTGCGGATAATCCCGGCTGCTTTGATTATGGTCTGTACATGAAAAGCAACGGCGTTACGGCAAGGTTCAAAGCGTATATCCTGGAAGTATGCGATTCAAGGGTGTCTCCGAGTGCGCGGATCAAGCGATGCCTTTATGATATCCGCGAGTCATTTATCAGCAGATTTGATGAGGAAACGCAGGGATTCATACGCGGTGTGATTTTCGGTGACAAGTCAGAAATAGATGAGGACATCCTCGAAGAATTCAACAATAACTCTACAGGTCACATTCTGGCAGTCAGCGGACTGCATGTAGGCTTTCTGTATGGGCTGCTTAGGTTTATGACTGCACGCAGAAGAACACTGCCGGTCTCGATCTTAATTATTGCGGTCATTCTTCTTTATGGTGAGATGACGATGTGGAGCGCAGCAACTGTAAGAGCATGTATCGTCATGACCGTAACTTTGTTTTCTGTGCACCTCAGAAGACGCTCTGATCTGCTGACTTCTATCAGTCTTGCCGCATTCCTGATACTTACTTACCAGCCATATCAGTTATTCAATTCCGGATTTCAGCTTTCTTTCCTTGCATTATGCGGTATAGCATTTCTTTCCGCTCCGATATCAACAGTTACAGGAGAAACTTTAGCAGTTATGCTGGCAGTGCAGATAGGAACCATGCCTGTAATTGCATACTCGTACTGCAGGATCAATCCGCTTTCAATCCTGATCAATGTTCCGGTGATACTGCTTGCATCAGTACTGGTTCCTGTCTGCATATTGATGCTTATTCTTGAGGCAGCTGCAGGCAGAGTCCCCGCAGCCGGTATAGATCTTGCCGAACTGATATCCTATGCAGTAGTAAAGATCAATCACATCCTTAGTTTTGGAGGTGATTTTTCTATAAATACAGCAGGTCCGGGGGCTGCAGCAATCATTATGGTATACGCTGCAGCTTTCGGCCTGGCATCAGAATGGACAAGAGTGATGCTGCTGAGAAAACAGCTGCGGAGCATACTGAAACTGGGGATACTGATGCTGATGCCGCTCGTGATGCTTTTCTCATGCCTGTACGACACGATATCCGATGATGAGATAGTATTTGTCGCTGTTGGACAGGGTGACTGCATACATGTCAGGGCAGAAGGTCACGATGTTCTCATAGACGGGGGCGGTCAGGTATCCACTGGAAGCGGTCAGCACGGAGGAAATTACAATAGTAAAGAAAGTAAAGAAAGCGAAACAAACAAATATAAAAGGAATATTGGAAAAAGCAAAGGAATAAATAATGACAGTAAATATGATAAAGGTCAAAGCGATAAAGACAAAACGGAAAAAGAAAAGGTCAACAAGGAAAAGGATAAAAACGAAAAAAATACTGAAAATAGTGGCTACAACGTAGGCAAAAATATTCTCATGCCTTATTTAATGCATGGCGGCACCGACGCCGTAGACATTGCCCTCGTGACACATCTGCACACAGATCATTATAAAGGAATTGAAGAACTGTCTGAAATCTTTCCTGTCGGCGCCATTGGCGTACCGGCCGATTATAAAGCATCTTTTTCAGATATTATGAGAAAACCATACAACAGGGACAAATCAGATCCATCGGGCAGCAAAGAATCAGATTCAGCAGCAAATTATGGGATAGATTACAAGAATGAAAAAATACCAAAACTCGAATTGAAAAATCAAATAACAAATATCATTTATGTCAATCCATCTGAACAAATCATTATTACAGATGATGTGTACATTGAACCGATATGGCCGGTAAAAATTTCAAAAGAACAAATTGCCGTTGATGACCCTAATGAACACAACACAGTCTATATGATTCACTATAAAGGCATAAAAGTTATGGTCACAGGTGATCTCCTCGAAGAGGATGAGAAGGAAATGGTCAGATACTATCAGGGTACGGATACACTTAAATGCGACATCCTTAAAGTAGCGCATCACGGAAGTAAGTCCAGTTCCAGTGAAGTATTTCTTGATGCAGCAAAGCCGAGGATTGCAGTGATACAGTGCGGCCGCAATAATTTCTACGGACACCCGCACAAACAGACACTTGAGCGTCTTGAGGAACGCGGAATCAAAGTATTACGTACAGATATCTCCGGAGCAGTCGGCATTGACATCCACGGCAGCCGGCTTTCCGTCGACTTGTTCAAATAGAAACTTGAACAATTACAAAAAAAGAATTCTATTTACAAGTTTAGCAACAGTTTTCATACACATTAATAGAGAAAACTTGTATATGAATAAGCTTTTTAAATTATTGACAAGTTTGATAAAGCCTTAACTTGTCAAATTCAGCAAGAATATTATTATTGACAATTCTTGGAGGAAAAAATGACTGTTTATGATGAAAAACTAAACGAAATGTTGTCATTTTATGAAAGTTTAAATGATTTGTTCAAGCTTGAACTTGAGTCATGCCCTAAAGGAAAGCTTATATATCAGGATAATTGTGGCAATAATCAGTTTATGCAGCTTATAAATGAGAATGGAATAAGATCACGGCGGGGAATCAATAGAAATAAAGACTTGATCAAGGCTCTCGCAAGAAAGGAATTCAATACAAGGGCATCAGAAATCCTGACACATAATATTGCAGTGCTCAGGAAGGCAAAAGAAGACCAAATACTATTTGATCCGGAGCAAATAATACAATCAATGACAAAGGCGTATTCTTTAGTGCCGGAGGAGTATTTCTTTGACCGCAACAAGCTTATTATTGCAGCAGGACTTGATGATGATACTTATACAAGAATCAAAAGACATGAAGAGTGGTGGAGCAAGCCATACAAGGAGTATTGGGGCCATCCGGAAAACAAGACAAAACTGACCTCACGTGGCCAAAAGGTCAGATCTATATCCGAACTTCTTATAGCTGAAGCATTATACAAGTATTCGATACCTTTTCATTATGAAGAAGAACTTGAAGTTGAAGGGAAAACCTTTGCTCCCGATTTCACTTTTGAGGGGTGGGATTATAAGAAGTTTTATCTGGATTACTTTGGGATGATGGATCAGCCGAAGTATGCCAAAAGAAACTTTATCAAGCTTGATGATTATTATGATATAGGTTTGATTCCGGGGGACAACCTGATAGTTGCATTTGATAGCAAAGGGATAATGAACGCAGGTGCTATTGAAGATATCATAAAGAATGAAATAATACCTAGGCTGTGAAGAATTACACAAGCGTAATAATAGTGTTCGCAAGGTTTATAAAAAGAAACATAAGGCGAAAGGGGTGTGTTATAATGTTTGCATTGATTGAATCGGCTTCGCCGCAATGAAGCAAACATTGACCTTCGGAGGCGAGCTCCTCCGGTAAAATGTTGCATTGATTGAATCGGCTTCGCCGCAATGAAGCAAAACATTGACCTGCGGAGGCGAGCTCCTCCGGAAAGACTACCACAGTGGCTTATAAAGATTTTGTAAATGATAAAAAGAAGGGAATACTGAAAGATGTTCTGCTTTTTTACGGAGCGGAAGATTTTCTTATGAACTGGGCTGTTGAAAGCATAGTGAACGACTATGTGGATGAAGCTGCCAGGGATATCGATCTGATCCATCTTGAGGGAGATCAAGTGACAGCCGCCGACATTATGGCACAGGCAAGGGCGTATTCGATGTTCTCCGAGAGAAGGGTCATTGTTGTACGAAATTATCAGCCACTTTTCAGAAAAGCAGCTGATGTTAATGCTGACGAGCTTCTGAGCTTTGTTTCCCGGCCGCTGGATTCCGCGGCAGTCATTTTTGTAGTGGAAAGCAGGTTTTCAAACGATATCACATCTTACGGAAAAAAACTTGCAAAGGCATGCGGGGCATATGAATTTGCGCGCCTTGAACGTGCTGACCTGAAAGCATTCATTACCAAGCGCGTCCACAACGCAGGCAAAATGATAGCCAGACGTGAGCTTGACCACATGATAGATGTGACGGGCTACTACAACAAGGGAAGTCAGTACGATCTTGCGCAGCTTGAGAAAGACACAGATAAAATAGTAAGAGCCTGCAGCGGTGATTCCATCAGCGCACAGCTTATCGAGGAAATCCTGATAGGTGACAGCGACAGATTCGTATTCAGCCTGGTGGATGCTTTGGTTGCAGGCGACAGAGGAAAAGCACTTGCAATCGCTGAAGCAATCATAAGGGATGAGGATGGCTCGATGGCCGTCCTGGCTCTTCTGACAAAACAGTTCGAGATCATGTATGATGCCATCGAGCTTAATGAAAAAGGATACAGCATATCACAGATGGCAAAGAAGACCGGCATTAATGAATTCAGATTTAAGCGCGCGTTCAATGCTGCCGGAAGATACAGCAAAAGGCGCATAGGAAAGATACTTACTGATCTGTATAACACGGACAGAGACATAAAAAGCGGCAACATCGATAAGGATGTTGCCCTGGAACTGATAGCGATATCGGCCTGCCCGTGACGGCAGGCTTTTTTAAATCTGAGGGATAACCGAGTTGTTTTTTTAATTCTTAGTTGAAACAATAAGTTCGCGCGCGGCTTCAAGAGCATTTTCGCTCTCTGATGAGCCGCTGAAAAGGGCAGCTATCATGCGCACCTTTGATTCTTCATCAAGATGATCGATGTTGGTATATGATTTGGCATTGTCGATGGATTTGCTGATAAGATAGTTATCATCACCATAAGCTGCGATCTGCGGGAGGTGTGTGACAGAAATGATCTGTCTGTGACCGGCTATTTCCGCAAGTTTTCTGCCGACTACAAGAGCGGTGTGCCCGCTGATACCGGTGTCGATTTCATCAAATATCATAGTTTCAACACGGTCTGTCTCGCCTATTATATGTTTGAACGCGAGCATGATCCTGGAAATCTCACCGCCGGAAGCGATTTTTGTAAGTGGCATCAAAGGATCGCCCGGATTTGTTGAAATCAGAAACTCAACTCTGTCAAAACCTAGAGGGCCAATCTCATCAAGCTTGCTGATATCGATCCTGAATTCTGAGTTTGCGAATTCCAGATCTCCGAGTTCTTTTATGATAGCTGATTCAAGTCTTGATGCAATTATGTGCCTGAGTTCACTTACATGCTCTGCCTGTGACTCAAGAACATCGTATTTTTTATGAGTTACTTCAGCGAGCCGCTTTTTCTCACTGTCGAAGTTCTGTATCATCTCGAGCCTGCTTTGCAGTTCATCCCTGAATTCAAGGATCTCTTCGACTGACCTGCGATACTTGCGTTTAGCGTCCTCGATCACAGCAAGACGGCCGGAGACCTCGTCCATATCCTGCTCAGAGAAGTTTAGAGAGGAGATAAGGTCGCGCAAACCGGAAGCGATATCTTCAAGTGAATAATAAGCATCATATGCCTGAGAAGCCATAACGGAGATTTTGTCGCTGTAACTTCCTATATCGCTCAGATCTGAAGCCACACGGCTCAAATCATCAAGAAGGGAAGGTCCGCCATCGTATCCAGTGCCCTGAAGCAGATCATAAGAGGAGCGTACACTCTGGAATATCCTTGAACTGTTCTTCATCATCGCAAGACGATCCTGCAGCTCTTCATCTTCACCGGCATAAAGACCGAGATCCTGTATGTACTTGTATTCGAATCTATAGTAATCCTGCTGTCTGGCAGCATCAGCTTCAGCCTTAAGCAGATTTTCATATTCCTTCTGTGCAGACTTGTACTCGTCATAACATATACGCAGTTTTTCAAGTTCCGGTGCAAGCACTTCGCTGTGGAAACTGTCTGTTATATGAATATGATTCTCCGGATCCAGGATCTGCTGGTTATCGTACTGCCCATGTATGTCTATCCAGTCGCTGCAGAAGCTTCTTATCTGGCCGAGCGTCACCATCTCACCGTTCAGCTTGGAGACAGACTTGCCGCCTGCAAGTATCTCGCGTGAAATGATCACCTCTTCACCATTTCTGGTACCTGCGATCTGGATAAAAGCCCTGTCGGCACCTGTACGGACCATCGTTGTATCAGCTCTGTCTCCGAGTACGGTGCTCACAGCTGTAATAAGCACGGACTTACCTGCACCGGTTTCACCGGTGATTACGTTAAATCCTTCACCCAGATCAAAAGACAGGTGCTCGATTGTTGCGAAATTGTTTATCTCAATACGGTCTATCATTGGGTACTAATCGTTGGAGTTCAGGATCTTGTCGAATTCAGCTGTAATATACGGAACGTTTTCTTCTTTGTCTACGATGACAAGCATAGTATTATCACCGCAAACCGAGCCGACCATATGCTCGAGACTGAGTGTGTCGATAGCTTCACCGGCTGCACCGGCACATCCCGGAAGTGTTTTGACAACTATCAGATTCTGCGCGCACGCATACGAAAGCGTGGTTTCTCTGAATATCTTGACAAAGCGGTCTGAAATAGGCCGGTTATCGTAATTGCCTGATGTGTATCTGTATCTGCCGTCTTTTCCCTGACCCTTTACAAGCTGAAGCTCACGGATATCTCTTGATACTGTAGCCTGAGTGACACTGTATCCCGCATCCCTGAGAAGGTTGAGGAGCTGATCCTGTGTTTCCACCTCATTGGTTTTGATTATCTCTAATATTTTATTTTGCCTTGAAAGTCTCATGTCTGCCTCCGTTCATTGCAAACCATTTCCTGAATAGTATAGCATAAAAATACGCCTCAATGAATAAATAAAGAAAAAAGTGAATAAAAAGCCGAATAACGGTCTTTTTATGCCGAATAATGCAGGATTACTGTTTTATGATGCAAAAGCATACTGAGAAGGGCTGCCGACAAAAAAGAACAAAAAACGAACATAGACAACATATGCTAAAAATGGTAAAATCCAATGCATGAGGATACTTGGAATTGACCCTGGCTATGCCATAATGGGTTACGGGATAGTAGACTATAAAGGCAGCAAATTCACGCCTGTCGCATATGGCTCTATCACTACCGAAGCAAATACTCCAAATGAGGAGCGGCTGATGGTCCTATACGATGAACTCAGCCGTATCATAGAGGAGTTCAGGCCGGAGGAAGCATCTGTAGAAGAACTCTTTTACAATACAAATGCTACTACGGCGATCATGGTAGGTGAAGCCAGAGGCATGGCGCTTCTTGCGTGCGCCAAATCCGGCATAAAGATCTCCGAGTATACACCGCTTCAGATCAAGTCATCTTTAACAGGCTATGGCAGAGCTGATAAAAAGCAGGTCCAGACCATGGTAAAAATGATCCTTAATCTTAGCGAAGTTCCTAAACCTGACGATACAGCGGATGCGCTTGCTGCAGCTATCTGTCACGCACATCATGCGGGCGGAAGACTGGCGGCACTGCAGAGGCGCTGAGAAATAGTATAAAAAGGAAAAGCGCATATGATCAGATTTCTGAGAGGTCAATATCTATATTACGAATCGGGAGCCATGATAATAGAGACTTCCGGGGGCATAGGCTTCAGAGTCAATGTATCCGATACCAGCAGTCTTCTTACGGCACGTGAGGGAGAGGAGGTCTGCGTATATACGTATATGCAGGTGAAGGAAGACGGCATGGCACTCTTTGGCTTCGCAGATTCTGATGCACTTGCACTTTTTGAACAGCTTATCACTGTCAAAGGAGTAGGTCCTAAAGCAGGACTTGCGATAATGTCGCTTGGTACTCCAAACCAGATAAAGGCAGTTATATCATCGGGTGATGCTGCATCTATCTCAATGGCTCAGGGAGTAGGTAAAAAGACTGCTGAAAGAGTTATTCTTGAGCTGAAGGATAAGGTATCGGTGCTGCCGTTCGATGAAGCAGATATAAGCGGAGGGATCGCTCCTGCTGCCGCACCGGGAAGCGGAGAGAGAGGAGAAGCTGTCATCGCGCTCACTACGCTCGGCTATAGCAAGAAAGAAGCGGAGACAGCGGTTGCATCAGTGCCTGATGAAGATCTCAGCGCAGAAGAATATGTAAAGAAATCACTGAAATTCCTGCTGTAAAGCTTACAGATACACTTATACATTTCAAGGATAAAGTGGGATAAATGGACAACAGAGTAACACAGACAAAAGCAACACCGGGCGAGCTGGCAGGAGAAATGACGCTAAGGCCGCAGTATCTCAGCGAGTACTGCGGACAGACAGCAGCCAAAGATAATCTGTCGATATATATTGAGGCTGCCAAAATGAGAGGCGAGCCGCTCGATCACGTACTGTTTTACGGTCCTCCGGGACTGGGTAAAACCACGCTTGCCGGCATAATTGCCAATGAGATGGGTGTGGATATAAAGATAACCTCCGGTCCGGCCATAGGAAGAGCCGGCGACCTGGCGGCAATACTGACCAATCTGAACGATAATGATGTTCTTTTCATAGACGAAATCCACAGGCTCAATCGCTCGGTCGAAGAGGTTCTGTATTCCGCGATGGAAGATTATGTGCTTGACATAATCATTGGAAAGGGACCTGCCGCAAGATCACTCAGAATAGACATCGCAAAATTCACTCTGATCGGAGCGACCACACGTGCCGGAAGTCTGTCAGGACCGTTGAGAGACAGATTCGGCATTGTAGAGAAGTTCGAGTTCTATACACCGGCAGAGATAAAAGAGATACTGAGAAGAACGGCAAACGTTCTTGATGCTTCGATAGATGAAGCTTCACTCGATGAGATAGCGAGGAGGTCAAGAGGGACTCCGCGTATCGGCAACAGGCTCATAAAACGCGTGAGAGACTTCTCATCGGTCATCTCTGATGGAAATATCGATATAAATATCACTCTGAAGGCTCTTGAAGCTCTGGGAGTGGACGAATTAGGGCTGGAGAAACTCGACAGAGATATTCTTACTACAATAATCAAAGGATTCAACGGCGGGCCTGTAGGTATAGAGACCATCGCTTCCGCTATAGGCGAGGAGAGGGTCACGATAGAAGACGCAAACGAACCTTATCTTATACAGGCAGGCCTGATCTACAGAACACAGAAGGGCAGAGTAGCATCACGCGCTGCATACGAACACATGGGGCTGATGGGGTTTTACAAAGAACCTGAGTCAGAACAGCTCCGGATGGATATTGAATAATGAGACTTGACGATTTTGATTATTATCTTCCTGAGGAACTTATAGCCCAGTCTCCGCTTGAGCAGAGAGACGGATGCAGGCTGATGGTCCTCGACAGACGTGAAAAGACGGTTGAACACCGTCATTTTTACGATATACTTGATTATGTTAACCCGGGAGACTGCCTTGTGCTGAATGACTCGAGAGTCATTCCTGCCAGGATGTATGGCCTTAAAAAGGGAACAGGCGCTCACATTGAGCTTCTGCTTATCAAACGAATAGAAGGCGACAGATGGGAATGCATGGTAAAGCCCGGGAAAAGGCTTCATTCAGGCGATACGGTAATACTTGCAGGTAAGACAGATACAGTTCCTGCCGGATCTGAGCCTCCTGCGGAAGGATATACACTTGTAAACGGTATCGAACAGCCATTCTTGGCACATATACTTGACATACATGACAAGGACAATGGGACCAGACTGGTGGAGTTTGAGTATGAGGGTATTTTTATGGAACGTCTCGAGGAGATAGGTTCCATGCCGCTGCCGCCGTACATTACGAGAGCAGCAACAGATGACGACAAAGAGATGTATCAGACGGTCTACAGCAGAATCGACGGATCAGTTGCGGCACCTACTGCCGGTCTGCATTTCACAAAAGAACTGCTTGAGAAGGCTGAAGAGAAAGGCGTGCGTATAGCATATGTGACTCTGCATGTAGGTATTGGCACTTTCAGGCCTGTAAAGGTCGAAAACATTGAGGATCATAAGATGCACTTTGAGGAATGC
>JBGUKU010000034.1:0-26317 GCA_045114615.1 Anaerovoracaceae bacterium | reverse complement strand
ATCCTGCTAATGGAGGTTGATATGAAAAAGATTGCTGTTCTTACCAGCGGCGGAGATGCGCCGGGAATGAATGCTGCCATAAGAGCGGTCGTAAGATATGGTATCTACTATAACATGGAAGTCTATGGCATCAAGAGAGGCTATGAAGGCCTGATCGATGGTGATATTGAAAGACTGTACAGAAGATCAGTCGGAGACATACTGCAGCGCGGCGGTACTATTCTTAAGACAGCCAGAAGCAAGAGGTTCATGACTGAAGAAGGACAGGCTCAGGCTTATAAGACTCTTCGCGATCTCAAGATCGAAGACCTTATAGTCATCGGCGGAAATGGGTCACTCGCGGGAGCAAAAGCGCTGTCCGACAAGTACGGCGTTGATGTGATAGGTATTCCGGGCACGATTGATAACGACCTTTCATATACAGACAATACGATAGGATTTGATACAGCTATCAATATCGTACTGGACGCGATCACGCGCATAAGAGATACGAGTTCTTCACATCAGAGAACGAGTGTCATAGAGGTAATGGGACGTCATTGCGGAGATATAGCTCTCTATTCCGGCATTACAGGCGGTGCAGAGTGCGTGCTGCTCCCTGAGATCGATGATGACATTGAAGATGTATTCAAAAAAGTTACAGCAGGTATAGAATCCGGTAAGCTTCATAACATCATTATAAAGGCTGAAGGCTACACTATAAACAACGATGAACTGTTCAGACAGCTGAAAGAGAGAACAGGCAGAAATGTAAACTATATAAAGCTGTCATATCTTCAGCGCGGAGGCTCGCCTACATTCCGTGACAGGATGCTCGCTACCCAGTGCGGAATGACGGCAATAGACCTTATCAGACACGATATCAGAAACAGGGCTATCGGAGAAAGAGACGGTCACATAGTGCATTATGATCTTACAGAAGCGCTTGAGATGACAAAAGGCATAGACTACGATCTGTATAAAGGAGTAGATGTGCTCAGCATGTAGCGGCACAAGACAGATAAGTGGTAACTAAGAAATTAAGTGAAATAAAGCAGGGACAGTCTGCATATATCGAAAAAGTAGGAGGTGAGGGCGCACTGCGTCAGCACCTCCTTGACATGGGAGTCATTCCGGGAGCCCATGTGAAACTCATCAAGTTTGCTCCGATGGGTGATCCTATGGAGCTGCGCATACATGGCTACGAACTCACACTGCGTCTGGCAGATGCAGAGAAGATAGAGATACTGCTTACGGATGATGAGGCCGGAGCATACAGCGAAGTGATCAAAGATGAGAATGAGGCGGAGCACCCGGGACTTGGTGAAGAGGGAAGGTATCACGTAAAGGAAGATGAAGATCCGCTTCCGGATGGTACCACTCTCACTTTCGCACTCGTCGGCAATCAGAACAGCGGCAAAACGACACTGTTCAACCAGCTCACAGGCTCAAAACAGCATGTGGGAAACTTCCCGGGAGTAACAGTCGACCGTAAGGATGGTGTAATAAAAGGTCATCCTGACACTCTGGTAACCGACCTGCCTGGTATTTATTCGATGTCGCCTTACTCCGGTGAAGAGCTGGTATCCAGGGATTTCGTACTTAAGGAGAAGCCAAAGGCGATAATCAACATAGTCGATGTTACCAGCATTGACCGCAGCATGTATCTTACGGAGCAGTTGCTCGAGATGGGGCTGCCGATGGTAGTGGCGCTCAATATGATGGACGAGATGACTGGCAACGGCGGTTCTGTTGACATCAACAGGATGGAGCAGATGCTTGGAGTGCCTGTGGTGCCTATCTCGGCTGCTCAGAATCAGGGTGTGGATGAGCTTGTAAGCCACGCAATACATGTAGCAAAATACCAGGAAGGCCCTATGAGACAGGACTTCTGTGACAGCACGGAGAACGGGGGAGCCGTTCACAGATGTCTGCATGCAGTAGCCCATCTTATCGAAGACCATGCTCAGCGGGAGGATATTCCGGTCCGTTTCGCAGCTGCAAAACTGGTCGAAGGTGATCAGATCATACTGGAAAGTCTTAAACTCGATAAAAACGAAAAGGAGACGCTCGAGCATCTGATTCTCCAGATGGAAAGAGAGAGGGGGCTCGACAGAAGCGCTGCCATGGCGGACATGCGCTACTCGTTCATATACAAGGTCTGCGATCGCTGTATTAAACGGCCGAAAGAAAGCAAAGAGCATATCAGGAGCAGCAGGTACGATAATGTCCTCACAGGCAAGTACACGGCCATACCGGTATTCATCGCGGTGATGGCAGCGGTATTCTTCCTGACATTTGCAGTGATAGGACCATTCCTGCAGGATCTGCTCGAAAAAGGAATAGATGCATTGGGGACATCGGTCGAAAGCGCAATGAGCGCGGGACATGTAAATCATGCGATCAGCAGTCTGGTGATGGACGGCATATTCGAAGGTGTCGGAAGTGTACTGAGTTTTCTGCCAATAATCGTAACGATGTTCTTCTTCCTGTCAATGCTTGAGGACAGCGGATATATCGCCAGAGTTGCTTTCGTGATGGACAAGCCGCTGCGAAGGATAGGCCTTTCCGGACGAAGCATTGTACCTATGCTGATCGGATTCGGCTGTACTGTGCCTGCCGTAATGGCGACACGAACGCTGCCGAGCTCGAGAGACAGGCGGATGACCATCCTGCTCACACCATTCATGTCATGCACGGCTAAACTGCCTATATACGGTTTCTTTGTAGCGGCATTCTTCCCGGGCAACGGCTGGTGGATCGTTACGGCACTTTACCTTCTCGGGGTGGTGACGGGCATACTGTCGGCAATAGTGATGAAGAAGACAGTATTCAAGGGCGAAGCAGTTCCGCTGGTGATGGAACTTCCGAATTACAGGCTTCCATCTGCGAAAAATGTAGGACACCTTATCTGGGATAAGTCGAAGGACTTCCTGCAGAGAGCTTTCTCGGTGATCCTGATCGCGACCATTGTAGTGTGGTTCCTGCAGAGCTTTGACTTCAGATTCAACATGGTAACTGACGCTCAGAACTCCATGCTGGCCGCAGTAGCAGGTATTCTAGCCCCTGTATTTAAACCTGTGGGGCTTGGAGACTGGCGTATAGTAACAGCTCTTATAAGCGGGTTCATGGCCAAGGAGAGCGTAGTTGCGACTATGAACGTTCTGTTTGCAGGCGGGGTGGCTACGGCACTTTCATCGCTTGCTGCAGCATCAATGCTGGTGTTCAGCTTGCTGTATACACCGTGTGTAGCTGCCGTGGCTGCAATCAGAAGAGAGCTCGGAAGCGGATGGGCACTGTACGTAGTATTTTGCCAGTGTGCCATCGCGTGGGTGGCTGCTCTGATAGTAAGACTGATCGGCCTTGCGATCGGATTGGGCTAGTTATCCGGGCATAAAAATACCGGGCATTTACCTGCCCGGAAATATATCGGTTGCAAGAAATACCTGAGTTATTGCTCAGGTATTTTTACTTTCAGCTGATTTGCTGCAAAGATGACAAATTCTCTGACAGCAGGTGCCGCATCCTCAAGCGACGGAAGGCAAATGCCGAGCTCTATGCTGCTCGGAGGATCTACAGGTATGATGACAGTCCCGGTCTTCCAGTTCCTGGTGATTCCTTCGTTCATTATGCCTATGCCCAGACCTTTCTCAACCATGTTTATGGCAGTATAGTTTTCGAGAGTGGTAAGCCTCACGTTAGGGACGATACCGTGACGTTTGAAAAGCTCCCTTACATCTGCGTCATCGCCTTCACTTGGCATAATGAGGTTTTCTTTTTTACATTTCTCGATAGGGTATGCCTTGGCCTCTGCGTCCCGGTGATTCCTTGGCAGAACGGCTACCATACGGTCTTCGGCAAATGGTATCCAGACGAAAGATTTATTTGAAAGCCGTGATGAGAACGAAAGATCAGCCTTCCCTGATGTGACCATCTTGTCGATTTTATTCTTGGTAGCCTCCTCTATCTGAATATTGATGGAAGGATGCAATTCAGTAAAATCCTTGATGATCTGAGGAAGCACCTGCGCGGCGATGCTGGAGTATGCGGCGATCATTACGTTGCCTTTGTACATCCCGGAGAGCTCGGTAGCGGCCTTGTATAACTCGGTCTCTTTTTCAATGAACTCTATGGCAAGAGGATAGATGTATTCGCCCTCACGGGTAAGTACGACTCCGTTGCTCTTGCGCATCAGAAGAGAGAAACCGAACTCCTTCTCCATGGCGGCTACGAGCTGGCTGATGCCCGAAGGTGTATAACCCATTATTTTTCCGGCTGCGGTGAAACTGCCTTCGTCAGCGGCTGTTACAAATGCCTTGCATTTCAGAATATCCATGAATATAAACCCGTTTAAACAAAATGATAAAACAATTTCTTAATACAGATTATACCATTCTTTAAAACCAAGTCAACAGAATACGGACGACCTTAGACAAAGCTATGATTACCGCATTGATCGCATAAAGCAGTAAAAATTTACTTTTCAGAGCATATAATGTACAATGTCTAGGAAAACTTTTACCAGAAAAAGGAGAGAATCATATGAAACTTGATCCTAATAATGATGTGTACCCTGGAGATCTCGGTATACTTAACGCAAGAAAGCATAAGTGGGCTAAGGGTACTAATAAAGGCTTCGGATTCAAGATCGCTTCATACGTGATCCTCGCAGCGGGCCTGGTCGTCATAATAAGCGTAGCGCTCAGGACGCAGGGTGCTGAGTCGAGTCAGCTTCCGGTACACTTAACGATCTGGACAGTAGCAGCTCTTACGTTTATTGCTGCCCGCCGCGGCAAGCGTATGTCCCAGGATCCGTTCAACGGATTTCACAATGCTAGGTTCGAGGTCAGCGACGATACTGTCTATTATGTATATCAGCAGGGAATGAAGCTCAAGACCTATTTCATACGTGACGCACAGATCAAAAAAATCAGACGCGATGACGAGGCAGGAGTACTGTGTATAGAAGGCAAGGCAAGCCTGAACATACAGACCAGAGATTCCGAAACTGAAGAAAGCCTTGATAAATTCTACGCTTTGGTGCCATTTGACAAATACGAACTCGATGACCTGCTTGCTCCATATAAAAGGAAGGTCGTCAAGTGTGACGGCAAGCTGAGAGAGGATTACAATTAGAGACTTAAGAACTAATCGAAAGAATAAAAGAGCCGGTCAGAAATGACCGGCTCTTTTGTAGTTCATTGTAACTGAATCGCTGATCGCTGATAGTAATTAAATAGCAGATCCCTTCTGAATAGCATCCTTCAGGTAGAGGAGCGAAGTGAGGAAGCAGACAATTACAACCAGGAGAGTCAGCCAGTAAAGCGGCATGCTTCCAACGATCCATGCTGCGATAGGAACTCCGATCAGGCCGCCGCCGAGAGCCATAGCCCAGCAAGCGTTCATGTCATAACGACCTTCCTTGATGAACTTAGGACCATTGCCGTATGCCATCAGGAATGCGCAGGAACCCATCATAGCAGGGAATGCGCAGCCGACATCGAGTCCGAGGAGTGCGCAGAGAGCCATGCAAGGAGCATAGAGACCTACGCCGATGGACATCAGTCCGCCGAGGATGAAGTTGACAACGATAGCAATGATCAGCTTGATTCCACGGAGACCCATTTCTGTTCCAACTTCTCCGAACGGGCCAACGCCTCTCCACTTCATGAACATAACGACGGAGAGGAGGAACAGTCCTACGAACAGAGCGTAACGTACATGCTTACGGTCGAACTTGGAAACGATACCAGCCATGAGGTATGAACCAAGAACGGATGAAACAATCATGGTAACGAGCGTGAGAACATCCATGTCAACGAGACCGAAGAATGCAGCTGCCTCTACACATACAGGAACCGTGTCGCCTACGTTCAGTGTACCAGGGACAAGAACGTCGTCTACCGACTTACCGACTTTGAAGTATGTCGAAGTAGGAGCGAATGATCCGATGCCCAGTGTGTCGAAGAAGTTAGCAATGATTCCGGCAAGAATGAAGTTATACCAGAAGTGCTTCTTCTGTGACTGCCAGAGTTCCTCACCGCTGCAGCCGAATTCTGTTTCAGGCATTGCGCGGATCTCTTTCATCTTTCTCCACATCAGAATGACGTTGTAGACAAGGCCTAAAAGAGCTATTGCAATAAGAATCCATTTAGACATAAAAAACCTCCTATGAATAATAGTACTATTATTAGAATATTGAATACGTGATTCAACACTTCTTTAAGACAGATTATAGCATCCCTTAAGTCCAAGTCAATACTAATGTGTCGATTATGTGAATATTTAAAGGTTGTTTTTTGCAGATTTTCAACCTTCTCCCTTTTGAGCGACCTGGAAAGAATCTGAACGATATTTGATTTGTATACCATTTATGTAGTAATATTCTATGGTATGGTTTTCAGCTGTTACGATATTTAGATTGATACGAAAGGATGAAGCAGATGAAGAATCCCAACAGGACAGCAAGAGAGAACAGAAGAGCAGATGGCGGAGATTCAACAGACACGATCGTTGTATGCGCAGGCAAACACGGCACCTCCCTGCAGTACGGAAAATGGCTGATGGAGGAACTGGAATGTGATGGCATGGGGTTCGACAAGAGAATGCTGGGATATGTCAGCATGTATAAAAATGTTGTATATATCGGTGCCGTGCGTAATGGTGATATCCACATGCTGAACATGTTGTGGCAGAATTATAATAATTTCGGGCTTGAGGGAAGAAACCTCTTAATATGCGGTGTAGGCCTCGGTGACCCGGACAGTCGGTCATATGTCGATCTGCTTCGCCGCCGGAACGGATGTGAAGGACAAAACAATATAAGTTTCTTCATGCTTCCGGGAACGATCCGGAAAAATAAACTGATATTGCTGGACAAAGCACTGTTTAAGAATTTTATCGAGGTCGGGGCTTACGGACTGTATGAAAAAGAGGATGCGGACCTCATCATTGAAAGAGCCAAAAACGATTATGACGGTATGAGCAGAGACTCTCTTGGACCGATAATTAAAAAAATAAAAGAGCTGAACTCATAGGTTCAGCTCTTTTTTTAGCGGCGCATTTGGTCTCTGATGACGGCACGGCTTGACCTGTATTTTTTGAGTTTGTTGCCAAGCTTTGCAGGGATCCAGCGGCACACTTTTTTACATCTCTTGTACATGAAATCGCCGAAGGTAGACGGATCTCCAATAGTAAATCTGTCCATAGGGATAACAAAGAATTCCCTGCTTGTGAGACTGAGGTAATAATAATCCTCGTCGTAGAATACAGCATCTATGTCCTTGTATTTGTTGCTGTATACGGACAGCTCTCCATCACGGAAAAATGAAGCGTCATTCTGGGTGAATTCATATACGAATTCAGTACCATTGCGGTAATCCGCATCCGATCTTTTTGTAAGGGCAAGCGAGATATACTGACGGAAGAGTCCGAGAAGAACTACCAGTCCTCCTAATACCCAGAGAATGATCTTCAGCGCCTGGGTTTTAACGACAAAGCCCGGTGCGATTATCAGGAGCCCGTAGAGTACCATCCTTGCCGTAACTTTAGGATGGAACACACGGTATGTAAAAGTGATATATGCTTTTAAAACACCTGAATCGCGTTTGGTCTTGATTTGATAAAGAACATCCTTTGGCTTATCAGAAACCTTAGAGGTTTTTTGAGCCTCGTTCTTAGGCTTTGCCTGGGAGGAAGTCTTGTTGCTTCTGGTTTTGTTCTTAGCCATTGATACGGTCTCCAAATTTCTGTTACTTAAATCAGATTACAGACAAAGTATAATAGGAAGACTTCCGCTTGTAAACTGTCGCGCCTGACTGTTTTGTGATCATCCGGAAAAACTGGACAGGGCGACCGCGGAAACATTTAAAGTACCAAAAAAGCATATCCGCCTGATTGCGGATATGCTTTTTGATTTGTCTCAGTTGATTTGCGTTTACGCGTCAAGTCCGTTTCTGATGCGGTTCTCAGCGAATTCCGTAGCGATCACGCCTTCAGGCTTTCCTGTCTCTTTTGACTCTTCGAGCATTCTGTAAACTGTGTTGTAGATATTGTGTACCTGCTTGAGCACGTTCTCCTTGTCATAGGTCGTGAATGCTTCCTGACCTGCGTTGATGACTCCGCCTCCGTTGATGATGAAGTCAGGAGCGTACAGGATGCCGCGTGCCTTAAGAGCTTCGCCTGCAGCGTCATCATAAATAACGTTGTTGGCAGCTCCGGCAATAGCTCTGCACTTGAACTGCGGGATGGTCTTGCTGTTTACGACAGCGCCGAGAGCACAAGGTGCGAAGATGTCGCATTCAACGCCGTAGATCTCGTCTTTTGGAACCTCTGTTGCTCCGAGCTTCTCGACGGCATATTTCATTGCTTCGCGGTTAGAGTTGTTGCATACGATCAGCTTTGCGCCTGCTTCGTGCAGAAGCTCTGCCAGGCCCATACCTACCTTGCCGAGTCCCTGTACAGCGATCTTCATTCCGTCAAGGCTGTCGGAACCGTTCATGAACTGTGCAACAGCACGGATACCGTCAAATACGCCGATGGATGTGAATGGAGAAGGGTCGCCGGATACGTCTGCACGGCCTACTACATAATCTGTAGTGCGCAGCATGTAGTCAGCATCCTTTGTATCGGTATTGACATCCTCAGCGGTGTAGTACTTGCCCATGAAAGTGTTTACTGCTTCGCCGAATGCTTCAAACATAGCCTCTGTCTTCTGGGATGGGTGTGCAATGATAACGCCCTTGGCTCCTCCGAGAGGCATTCCTGCCGCAGCGTTCTTGTGGCTCATGCCGCGTGACAGCCTCAGTACGTCGAAGAGTGCAGCTTCTTCACTCTCATAAGGCCAGAGTCTGCATCCGCCTACGGCCGGACCGAGGTTTGTATTGTGAAGAGCAATGATAGCCTTTAGGCCGGCTTTTTCGTTGTTGAAATATGCAACCTGCTCATGCCCATAGGCACGGATCATCTCAATGTTAGTCATATGGATTTCCTTTCTTGTTCTTTGAGTTCTTTTTTTATTTGACATATAAAAAAGTAACCCACTTTATTGTTTGTGTCAACAAAAAACCACTTGTAAATTGTATATTATCTCAAAAAATACAGAAAGGAATTGTTACATTTCATCAATCGTGATAAAGTAATTGTTACGCATACAAGATGAAACAAAGTGTAAGGAGGGACATTATCGTGACCGGTGCAGAAGCGATGGTGAAGTGCCTTGAGGCAGAGGGAATAAACCTGGTATTCGGCTATCCCGGTGTGGCGATAGCACCTTTTTATGAAGGACTCTATAACTCCGGAATAGAACATGTTCTGGTGAGGCAGGAGCAGAATGCAGGACATGCTGCGAGCGGCTATGCCAGAATGTCACGCAGACCAGCCGTATGTGTGGTCACATCCGGACCGGGAGCAACTAATTTAATCACCGCTCTTGCGACGGCTTATGCCGACAGTATACCTCTTATAGCCATATCCGGGCAGGTATCAAGCAAACTGCTCGGACGCGATGTGTTCCAGGAAGCCGACATGCGCGGCGCGACCAGATCATTTGTCAAGCACAGTTATCTGGTAAAGGATCCTGATGACATACCGCGGGTCTTCAAGGAGGCATTTTATATTGCATCCACAGGCCGTAAAGGACCTGTACTGATCGACATTCCGATGGATGTCCAGCAGGCTGAACTGAGAAAACAGTTCGCATATCCTTCCGAGGTCATCATCAGGGGATACAAGCCTGAGATAAAGATAAATCCGATACAGCTCCGCAGAGTAGTCAATCTGATCGATCAGGCAGAGAAACCGCTCATCTGCGCAGGCGGAGGCGTCATTCTGGGAAACGGCGAGCAGATAATCCGCGAATTCTGCGAAAAGTTCAATATCCCTCTGGTGCATACCATGATGGGCATGGGTGTTCTGCCAAAGAAGCACCCTCTCAACTTCGGAATGCTCGGCAACAACGGCAAGCCATATGCCAACAAGGCAGTGGGCCGGGCAGATCTGCTGCTGGTCGTCGGAGCCAGAATCGCAGACAGGGCTATCCCGAAGCCTGAAAAGCTCACAAGGCGTGCAATCATACACATCGATATAGATACGGCTGAGATCGGCAAAAATGTGGGACCTACCATTCCGCTTGTAGGAGATCTCAGCGAGATATTCGCATTGATGCTTGACGGCGATATAAGCCGCAAGGAAGACAGCTGGATAGAAGAGCTGGATGAAATAAAGAGAAATACTGTTGATACCCGGGTCTTCAGTGACAGGCTGGTGGATCCTAACCTGATGGTGCAGAAACTCTCCGAAAAACTCGACGACGATGCTGTGTATGTGGCTGACGTTGGACAGAATCAGCTGTGGAGCGCTGACAACTATATAATGAAGGAAGGCCGTTTCATGACGACCGGAGGAATGGGAACAATGGGCTATTCCATTCCTGCGGCAATAGGGGCTAAGCTCGTTTCACCTGAGAAGCAGACGGTTGCAGTTATTGGCGACGGAGCTTTTCAGATGGCAATGAACGAACTCTCCACCATGCGTAATAATAATGTAGATTTGAGAATACTTCTGGTAAGGAACAGATACCTCGGGCTGGTAAGGGAGTATCAGCACAAAAACTACGATTCACATTACGAAGGCGTAAAACTCAGCGACTGGCCGGATTACGGAAAGATAGCTGAAGCCTACGGACTTACATATAATGAGTGCGCATCGAACGACGAGCTTGATGAAAAGCTTGACTGGTTCCTTGAGGGCGAAGGTGCACGCATTCTGGTGTGCGACGTTGACAGCGAAAACAATGTTAAGTGACGGGAGGCGGATTCGATGAAAGGGATCTTTTCAGTACTTGTAGAAAACAGGGACGGAGTCCTGTCTGCTGTTTCAGGATTGTTTGCAAGACGCGGCTTCAACATCGATACTCTTGCCGTGGGTGAGACCGATAACCATGAGATATCGAGTATGACAATAACATCCACAGGCGACCAGAGGACTATCGACCAGATCGAGAAGCAGCTCAACAAGAATGTCGATGTCATAAAGGTTAGACGTCTGAGCGACGCAAAGAGCGTATGCCTCGAGATGATGCTCATCAAAGTGGCGTACAACCTGTCAAACCGAACGCCGCTCATAGAGTTTTGCCAGGTGATGGGAGCCAAGGTAATGAAAGTAGCTCCTAAATACCTGCTGATCGAGTATCACGACGAGCCTGAAAATGTAGAAGACTTCATCAAGGCGATGAAAGGCTACGGTATCATCGAGATACAGAGGACAGGCACCATAGCAATGGAAAAGTAACAACTTAGAGAAAGGACGTATATAAAATTGAGATTAACCGGCGCAGAAATATTAATGGAATGCCTGCTTGAGCAGGAGGTCGATACTGTATTCGGCTACCCTGGAGGCACCATACTCTACGTTTACGATGCTCTGGTCAAATACCGCGACAGGGTACATCATTACCTGACGGCACATGAGCAGGGAGCATCGCATGCAGCTGACGGATATGCCCGCAGCACAGGCAAGGTAGGTGTGGCGTTCTCAACTTCGGGACCGGGTGCGACAAATCTTACTACCGGAGTCGCTACGGCGTACATGGATTCATCCCCGGTGGTATTTATTTCGTGCAACGTGGCTGAAAGCCTTATAGGAAAGGATTCGTTCCAGGAGGTTGACAGCACGGGCGTAATGCTTCCTATAACCAAGTGCACTTTCCAGATCAGCGATGTAAATAAACTGGCTGACACAGTAAGAAGGGCATTTGCTATTGCAAGAAGCGGAAGACCGGGACCGGTATTCATCGATATTCTGAAGAATGTCACTGCTGAGACGGCCGAATATGAATTCGTCCCGAGAAAAGAGCACAAGAAATCGGGAATGCTCGATGCTCTTTATGACAGAAATATGGCCGATCTTCACAAGCCGTCTATTGATGAAGAGGATATAGACAAGCTCATCAGCATGATAGGTGAATCTGAAAAACCTATGCTGATCTGCGGCGGAGGCGTTGTGAGAGGAAGGGCGCACAAGGAATTCAACGAATTCGTTAACCTGATGGATGCTCCTGCAGCTATTACGGTAATGGGTGGAGGCGGCATGGAAGGCCGTAACCCTCTCGTTACAGGCATGATCGGAATGCACGGCTCACAGGCGTCTAACATCGGCGTTAACGAGTGCGATCTGCTGATAGCAGTCGGTTGCAGGTTCTCCGACAGAGTGGCTCTCGATCCGGAATCTTTCGCAAGCCAGGCTAAGATAGTCCATATAGATATAGACAGATCAGAGATCAACAAGAATGTCCAGACCGATCACCACATAGTCGGTGATGCAAAGGAAGTTCTCAGAATGCTGAATGAGAGACTTACCCAGCAGGATCACACCGAATGGAAGAAATATGTATTCTCGTTCCCTACGGAAACCTTATACGATGAAGGCGGCGACACGCTCAACCCTAAGCAGGTGTGCGATACGATAGCAAGACTGATGCCGATGGATACCATTGTGGCTACTGATGTAGGACAGCATCAGATGTGGGCGATACAGCATTTCCACTTCGATTATCCGGGTCAGCTGATAACTTCCGGAGGATTCGGAACGATGGGCTTCGGTCTCGGAGCTGCCATTGGCGCAAAAGTAGGAAATCCGGACAAGATGGTGATCCACATCGCAGGTGACGGAAGCTTCCGGATGAACTGCAACGAGCTTACGACAGTACAGCACTATGGACTCCCGATCATTACTTTCGTGTTCGACAACCAGACGCTGGGAATGGTAAGGCAGTGGCAGAATCTTATATATAAGAAGAATTTTTCAGAGACTGACATGGACAGAGGTCCGGACTTCGTGAAGCTTGCTGAAGCATACGGACTCCATGGACGCCGGGTCAATAACCAGAAGGATCTCGCTGAAGCGATAAAAGAAGCGATGGCATGCGGAGAAGGTTATGTTATCGACTGCATGCTGGATATAGACGAGATGGTAAGACCTATGGTGGGAGGCGGCAGCCACATCACCGATTTCATGAAACTATAAGGGGGTGCAGAGTATGGACAAAATGAATAATGCAGTAAGACAGACTCTCGCTCTCCTGGTAGACAACGAACCTGGCGTACTGTCTCAGATAGCAAGGCTGTTCTCCCGCAAGGGATACAACATAGAGGCATTCGCTGCCGGCCCAACGGAGAATCAGGGCGTGACACGTCTGACCATTGATGTACTTGCAGACGAGCCTCACACTGAGCTCCTCTGCAACCAGCTGCGCAAGCTGTATCCGGTACACTCTGTCAAGAGGCTGAATACAGTGAACTCTATATACAGAGAGCTTATGCTGGTAAAGGTGAGTACTGAAGGCGCAGAGAAAAGAAATGACGTTATGCAGATCGCCAATATATTCAGGGCGCAGATAATCGATGTGTCTTTGGAGACGCTTACACTGGTGGTCACTGGCGATGCAGAAAAACTTGAAGCGATAGTAAATATATTGAAGGAATTCAAGATATTGGAAATAGCGCGCACGGGTGTAGTAGCCATCGAGCGCGGAACAGCAACGATCAACGATGAATCTAAAGAAAGAGGGGAATTCAACTATGGTAAAAATGTATTATGAGAAGGATTGTAATCTTGACGCACTTAATGGCAAGGTGATCGCTATCATCGGATATGGTTCACAAGGCCATGCTCACGCGCTCAACCTCAGGGACTCGGGCTGCAATGTTATCGTCGGACTACGCAAGGGCGGCAAGTCATGGCCTGTTGCAGAAAAGGACGGATTCGAAGTTTATACAGTTGCTGAGGCTGCAAAGAAAGCTGACATCATAATGATCCTCATCAATGATGAAGTACAGGCAGCTGTTTACAAGAGCGAGATTGCACCGAACCTCGAACCGGGCAATGCAATCGCTTTTGCTCACGGATTCAATATCCGCTATAAGCAGATCGTTGCACCTGAAGGCGTAGACGTATTCATGGCAGCTCCTAAGGGACCGGGACACACCGTACGCGGAACATATGTGAACGGCAAAGGCGTTCCTTGCCTCGTTGCAGTAGAGCAGAATGCTACAGGAAAAGCATATGATATCGCTCTCGCATATATCGCAGGAATCGGCGGAGCGCGTGCAGGTATCCTTGAGACCACAATGGACGAGGAGACTGAGACAGACCTCTTCGGCGAGCAGACAGTACTCTGCGGCGGAGTCGTAGACCTGATGCAGTGCGGATTCGAAGTGCTCGTAGAAGCCGGTTATAAGCCTGAGAACGCATACTTCGAGTGCATCCACGAGATGAAGCTGATTATCGACCTCATCAACAAGGGCGGCATCGCAGCAATGAACTACTCGATTTCCGATACAGCTGAATTCGGCGAATACGTTTCCGGACCAAGGGTACTTCCACATGATGAGATCAAGGCCAACATGCGTAAGGTTCTTGCAGACATTCAGGACGGAACATTTGCCGGCAAATGGATCGCAGAGAACAAAAACGGCCGTACATTCTTCAACTCAAAGCGCGCACAGCTTGCAAAGCATGAGATGGAAGTTGTAGGCAAAAAGCTCAGAGACGAGATGCTGTGGAAGAATGATACTGACCTTGATTCAGCATCCAACTAATATCATCCATTGATAACATAAACAAAAATGGCCGCAGCTGTACCGGAGATATCCCTCCCGGAGTTTATCGCTCATAAGCATGCGTTGCGTTTATTTGGGCTTAAGGGCCGTAGGATTATAATATGCGTTAGTAAGTGGCTGCGTTCCGCATCGCTCATTCCGCTCGGGATACTCTCCGGCGCGCGGCCATAATGATAAAAAGGATGAATCATGAAATCTGACAATGTAAAGATAGGAGTTGACCGCGCGCCTAACAAGAGCCTCATGTACGCTCTCGGTCTGACGGAAGAAGAAATCAGACGTCCTCTGATCGGCGTAGTCAGCTCATATAACGAAATAGTGCCGGGTCATATGCACCTCGACAAAATAGCTGAGGCGGTAAAAGCCGGTGTGCGTGCAGCAGGAGGAACACCGATACTCTTCCCTGCGATCGCTGTCTGTGACGGTATCGCGATGGGTCATATCGGCATGAAATACTCTCTTGTAACAAGAGACCTTATCGCTGATTCCACAGAGGCGATGGCGATTGCCCATCAGTTTGACGGACTCGTTATGGTACCGAACTGTGACAAGAATGTTCCGGGACTTCTGATGGCTGCGGCACGTATAAATGTACCGACCATATTCTGCGCCGGCGGGCCAATGCTGGCCGGCCGTCTGCCTGACGGCAGACGCACCTGCCTCTCACATATGTTCGAGGCAGTCGGCGCATATCATGCCGGAAAGCTCGATGAAGATGGAGTACAGTCATATGTTGAGCACGCATGTCCTTCTTGCGGATCGTGTTCAGGTATGTACACTGCAAACTCAATGAACTGTCTGACTGAGGCTATAGGAATGGCGCTTCGCGGCAACGGCACGATTCCGGCTCCTTATTCGGCAAGAATACGCCTGGCAAAGGAAACAGGAATGCAGATCATGAAGCTCGTAGAGAAGGATATCAGACCTCGCGATATCATGACTGAGGCTGCATTCCACAATGCCGAGACTGTCGATATGGCGCTCGGATGCTCCACAAACACAATGCTGCACCTGCCGGCCATCGCTCATGAAGCCGGTGTCGATATCAGCTTCGACATGGCAAACGAGATCAGCAGCAAAACGCCTAACCTCTGCCATCTGGCTCCTGCGGGAGACACCTTCATGGAAGATCTTGAAGCTGCAGGCGGAGTATATGCGGTAATGAAAGAGCTCACAAAGGGCGATCTGCTCGACACATCGGTAATGACCGTGAGCGGAAAGACCGTTGGTGAGAACATTGCCAATGCAGATAATCTGAACACAGATATCATCAGGCCATTCGATGATCCGTTCATGAAGACAGGCGGCATCGCAGTTCTTAAGGGAAATATTGCACCTGACGGCTGCGTCGTAAAGCAGTCAGCTGTACTGCCGGAGATGATGCAGCACGAAGGCCCTGCAAGAGTTTTCGATTCCGAAGAAGATGCCATCAGGGTAATCTATGACGGCGGTATCAAGGCAGGCGACGTAGTCGTAATACGCTACGAAGGCCCTAAGGGCGGTCCGGGCATGAGAGAGATGCTCAACCCGACTTCAGCGATAGCAGGAATGGGACTGGATGCATCTGTTGCCCTTATAACAGACGGAAGATTCTCAGGCGCGACCCGCGGAGCTTCTATAGGACATGTAAGTCCTGAAGCAGCATCCGGTGGTCCTATCGGTCTGGTGCATGAGGGTGACATCATTGCCATTGACATTGCGAACAAGACAATAGAGCTTAAAGTATCGGACGAGGAGCTTGAGGAACGCCGCAAGACATGGGTCTGCCCGGAGCCTAAGGTTAAGACGGGATATCTTGCACGTTATGCTAAGCTCGTGAGCTCTGCAGACAAAGGCGCGATACTTGAATAAAAAGAGCAGAACAGAGACTGGAGAAGTTAATGGAACAGGTAAAAATTTTCGATACGACGCTGCGTGACGGCGAGCAGTCGCCGGGCTGCAGCATGAACCTGAGAGAGAAGATAGAAGTAGCCAGATGCCTCGAGAAGATGCATGTGGACATAATCGAAGCGGGTTTCGCGATCGCTTCGCCTGGTGATTTTGAATCGGTAAAGACCATATCAGAGACCATCAAGGGATGCACGATCGCTTCACTGGCGCGTTCAACTCCGAAGGATATTGACGTTGCATGGGATGCTGTCAAAGGTGCAGTGGATCCCCGCATTCACGTATTCATAGCGACTTCGCCGCTTCACATGGAGTACAAGCTGCGCATGAGTCCAGAACAGGTGCTTGAGCGAGCGGGCGAGATGGTCGCTTACGCAAAGAAGTACTGCTCCAACATAGAGTTTTCAGCTGAAGATGCCACCAGGAGCGAGCCTGAATTCCTCAAAAGAGTAGTTGGGGTAGCTATAGCTAACGGTGCAACCACGATCAACCTGCCTGATACTGTAGGCTACACTACACCGGGCGAGATGCGCGAGCTGATAGAGGATGTAAAATACAATGTTAAGGGAGCGGAGAATGTAATATTCTCGGTCCACTGCCATAACGATCTGGGCATGGCCACTGCAAACGCTCTGGCAGGAGTGCTCGGAGGTGCAAGACAGGTGGAATGCACAGTAAACGGACTGGGCGAAAGAGCCGGCAACACATCACTTGAAGAGATCGTAATGGCGATCCGTACAAGGCAGGATGTCACCGGCCTTACAACAGGTATCGACACCACACAGATCCACCGCGCGAGCCAGACGGTATACAACATAATCGGACAGACGGCACCGCTCAACAAGCCTATAGTCGGAAAGAATGCGTTTGCGCATGAGTCCGGCATTCATCAGCACGGCGTGCTGGCCAACAAGAAGACTTACGAGATAATGACTCCTGAGTCGGTAGGTATTCATGTGAACAACCTGGTACTCGGAAAGCACTCAGGCCGCCATGCGGTAGGGCAGAGGCTGGAAGAACTCGGATTCGTACTCAGCAAGGAAGAACTCGACAGATGCTTCGATGAATTCAAGGTCGTCTGTGACAAGAAAAAGAACATCACTGATGCCGACCTCGAAGCTATCGTGACCCACAATACAAACATCGTCTATGAGGATGAAGCTGAAGGCTATAAGCTTGACTGGTTCCAGATGTCTACAAGCAACTTCACCACAGCTACATGCACAGTGAGCCTGGAGAAGGACGGAGAAAAGAAGCAGGATGTAGCTCTGGGAGACGGACCTATCGATGCGGCATATAATGCGATCGACTCGATAATACAGCCATCAGCGCACAGTTTTGACATATTCAACATCCATTCGATATCAGAGGGCAAGGACACACTGGGTGATGTTACGGTAAAGGTCAATGCTTATGACAGAACGTTCACGGGCAGAGGTCTTTCGACGGATATCATGGAAGCGAGCATAAACGCTTATCTTAAGGCACTAAACCGTATGGCTGCTTATGAGCGCAAACATCGTGACGAAGCAGCTCCGATAAAAGCAACAGAAGTATAAAGGAGGGGGACCGGAGATCATGGGCATGACAATGACACAAAAGATCCTTGCGGCTCACGCAGGGCTTCCCGAAGTCCACGCAGGTGATCTGATAGAGGCAAAACTCGATATAGTGCTTGGCAATGATGTCACTACGCCTGTAGCCATAGGCGTATTTGAAAATGCAGGTTTTACCGAAGTTTTCGATAATGAGAAAATAGTCATTGCGCTTGACCACTATACTCCGTGCAAAGATATCAAGTCGGCGGAGCTGTGTGTAATATCCCGCGACTTTGCGAAAAAGCACGGTATAAAGCATTTTTATGATGTGGGCACTGTAGGCATTGAGCATGCCCTTCTGCCTGAACAGGGTATAGTCGGCCCGGGAGACTGCATTATCGGAGCGGATTCTCATACATGCACCTACGGAGCTCTCGGAGCATTCTCGACAGGTGTAGGCTCGACAGATATGGCTGCGGGAATGGCATCAGGACTTAACTGGTTCAAAGTGCCGCCTGCAATAAAAGTGGAGCTCACCGGAAAGCCGGGTCCATGCGTATCGGGAAAGGATGTGATCCTGCACCTGATAGGCGAGATCGGTGTTGACGGAGCTCTGTATAAATCACTGGAATTCGCGGGCGAAGGAGTTTTCGAGCTTTCCATGGATGACAGATTCACCATCTCCAACATGGCGATCGAGGCCGGCGGCAAAAACGGCATATTCCCTGTAGACGACAGGACTCTCGAATACATCAAAGGCAGATTCAACAGAGAACCTGCGGTTTACGAAGCGGATCCTGACGCGGAATACGAAAGAGTCGTAAAAATCGATCTGTCGACACTCGAGCCGACAGTATCGATGCCGCATCTGCCTTCAAACACAAAGACTGTTGGGGAAGTATCCGGCCTTCACATTGACCAGGTGGTCATAGGCTCATGCACTAACGGCCGCATGTCTGATATGCGTATTGCAGCTGCTGTTCTCAAAGGTAAAAAGATCGCTGACGGAGTACGCTGCATAATTATCCCGGCAACACAGCAGATCTATCTGGATTGCATGGAGGAAGGCCTGCTGAAGATATTCGTAGAAGCAGGATGTGCTGTTTCAGCTCCTACATGCGGACCTTGCCTCGGCGGACACATGGGGGTCATGGCTGCAGGTGAGAGAGCAGTAGCTACGACGAACCGCAACTTTGTCGGACGCATGGGACACACTCAGAGTGAAGTCATTCTTGCGAGCCCTGCAGTAGCAGCAGCGTCGGCACTTGCCGGCTGCATTGCAGATCCGCGTGAGTTATAAAGGAGGGGACATCATGAGAGGAAAAGTATGGAAATACGGAGATCACATCGACACTGATGTCATCATCCCTGCAAGATATCTTAATGATCCTGATCCGGCAGCACTGGCAAGCCATTGCATGGTCGACATAGATGAAGGCTTTGCAGGCGGAGTACAGGCAGGAGACATAATGGTAGGCGGCTGGAATTTCGGCTGCGGATCATCGAGAGAACATGCTCCGATCGCCATACAGGCAAGCGGAGTGTCGTGTGTTATAGCTGCAAGCTTCGCACGGATCTTCTACCGCAATTCCATCAATATAGGTTTCCCTATACTGGAATGCCCTGAAGCGAGTGCTGCGATCAACGCAGGCGATATCGTGAGCGTTGATACAAAGACCGGCGTAATCACTGATGAGACAACAGGAGAAAGTTTCCAGGCGAAGCCGTTCCCGGAATTTATTGAGAACATAATCGAAAAAGGCGGACTGCTCGCTTATTTAAAGGATAAATAGGGTATCGGATATGGCATACAAAATCGCATTAGTACCGGGGGATGGTATAGGCCCGGAAATCACAGGGGCTGCAGTTGAAGCTCTGAAAGCGGTGGCTGAAAGATTCGGCTGCGAATTCGAATTCAATACATACCTTGCCGGCGGATGTGCTCTTGATAAATACGGAGTACCGCTGCCTCAGGAAACTATAGACGGTTGCCTTGCATCCGACAGCGTGCTGCTCGGAGCGGTAGGCGGACCAAAATGGGACGAAGTACCTAACAATATGAGGCCTGAGAAGGCTCTGCTCGGTCTCCGCAAGGAACTTGGTTTATATACGAATCTAAGACCGGCTTCAATACAGCCTGCATTGGCAGAAGCATGTGTGCTGAGACCGGATATAGCAGCTAAAGGCTTTGACCTTATGATCGTACGTGAACTTACAGGCGGCATATATTTTGGTGATCGTGGCAGGAATGAAGCAGGCGATGCGGCTTATGACACAGAGGCATACAGCGTAATGGAGATAGAGAGAGTCGCAAGGCGTGCCTTTGAGACTGCAAGAAAGCGCAAAGGACACGTGACAAGTGTCGACAAGGCAAATGTGCTTGAGACTTCCAGACTTTGGCGTGAAACAGTCCACAGACTCGGAGCGTCGGAATATCCGGATGTAAGGCTCGATGACATGTACGTAGACAACGCTGCCATGCAGATAATACGCGACCCGTCATTCTTTGATGTCCTCGTAACATCCAACATGTTCGGTGATATCCTGTCGGATGAAGCGTCACAGGTAACCGGATCGATAGGCTTGCTCGCATCAGCATCACTGGGTGATTCGTCAAGAGGCCTGTATGAGCCTATCCACGGATCGGCTCCTGACATAGCAGGGAAAGACATCGCGAATCCTATAGCGGCGATCCTCTCAGCAGCAATGATGCTCAGATATTCATTTGATCTGGCAAAAGAGGCCGATGCCATAGAAAAAGCAGTCGCAGATGTACTCTCAGACGGACTTCGGACTGCTGACATTAAGGCACCGGGACAGGAAGACTGGATCAGAGGCAGCGAGATGAAAGCTGCAATACTTGACAAACTCAGAAAGAACTGATGAAAAACAAAAAGAACAATTTTCTCTTTTATACAGACTGGAATAACAGCGTGACCGGATCTGCGCCTTCGCTTGCAGGCACTCTTGCCTCCTTTGCGACAGAGTTTGGCCTTTCGGGGAACGTATGGCAGCACTGGCTCACATATAACCTCATGATGCATGACAACGCGTTCACACTGGCGTGTGAGCGGCGTGAAGTACTGCCTGATTCGACCCTCGTGAAACTCGCGGAGCGCGATCTGGGTATTTTTATGGAGCTTTTCAAAACAAAAGAGTCCGACTTCGATGAGGATGAAGGTCTGCTTCCGCTCATGCTCGATTACATGGCGCCGTATGACTGTGAATGCATTACTGATGCAGGAAGGCGCATAAAGGAACTGAGCTGCAGGCTGGCGGAGGCTGAGGACATAAAAGAATTTACCCGTACGCTTATAGATCATTATGAAAAGCACGGAGCCGGAATGTATGGCCTCTACAATGCTTTCAGAGTAGATCCTGCAACAGGCAGCGAAGCAGAATTCAAACTGGTGCCTGTTGCTGACAGCGCAGATGTCAGCCTTGATGACCTGATCGGCTATGAGTCTCAGAAGCAGACGCTCAGAGACAATACGGAAGCATTCGTGAACGGCCACTTTGCCAACAATGTACTCTTATATGGTGACAGTGGTACAGGCAAATCGACAAGCGTACATGCCCTGATGCATGAATACTCGGATCGCGGACTCAGACTTATCGAAGTGTCAAAGACTGACCGCAGCAGACTGCCTCAGATACTTTCGGCGATAAAAAGACGCAACTACAGGTTTATTCTGTTCCTCGACGACCTCTCATTCGAAGAGAACGAAAGCGATTATAAAGAACTGAAGGCCATGCTCGAGGGAGCTCTCGAGACACGCTCCGACAAAGTTCTCATATACGCTACATCGAACCGGCGGCACCTTATACGTGAGACATGGGGAGACCGCAGCGATATGGAGTATCATGAAGACGTACACAGATCGGATACCATGGAGGAAAAGCTGTCACTTGCAAGCAGATTCGGTGTAACGATCTACTATCCTAAGCCGGATCCGCGCGAATACCTCGAAATAGTGAGGTCTCTGGCAGCAAGGAAAGGAATAGAGCTTAGCGGGAAGGAACTGGAGGATGCTGCCCGCAAATGGGAGCTTCGCCACGGCGGAATGTCGGGCAGGACCGCCAGCCAGCTGATCACATGGCTGGATGGTACGGAAAAAGAATAAAAAAGATTGGAAAATGGTGGAGGAAAATGGGATCAAAAAACGGGTTATCACTTGACAGAGTATATCAGGCTTCATTCGCACTGAAGGATGTGGCCAGAAAGACAGACCTTATATATTCGCCTCATTTCAGCAACAGCAATGAGGTATATCTGAAGACTGAAAACCTTCAGGTAACCGGAAGCTTCAAGCTGAGAGGCGCATATTTCAAGATAAGCAGGCTTAATGAGGAGGAAAAAGCCGCGGGCATTATTGCGTGCAGTGCCGGCAATCACGCTCAGGGTGTAGCTCTGGCATCTACACACAGAGGAGCAAAAAGCATTATCTGCATGCCTGACGGAGCTCCTATAAGCAAGGTAGAAGCAACAAAGGCTCTTGGTGCAGAAGTCCGTCTTGTGAAAGGCACATATGATGATGCATATACTTACGCATGCAAGCTTCGCGACGAGACAGGGGCAACATTCATTCATCCTTTCGATGATCCGGATGTCATCGCAGGGCAGGGAACTATAGGTCTTGAGATACTCGACCAGCTGCCTGATGTGGATGCGATCGTAGTACCTGTCGGCGGCGGCGGACTTATATCAGGCGTCGCTTATGCTGTAAAAAAGTTGAAACCAAATGTAAAAATATACGGTGTTCAGGCCAAAGAAGCTGCAAGCATGGCAGACAGCCTTAAATACGACGAACAGGTCACACTCAGCACGGTAAGCACCTTTGCAGACGGTATCGCTGTAAAGCATCCGGGCGATCTGACATTCTCACTCATAAAAAAGTATGTTGATGATGTGGTCACAGTCACAGAAGATGAGATCGCAGCAGCTATATTGTCGCTGATAGAGAAGCAGAAACTCATTGCTGAGGGTGCGGGCGCCGTATCCGTGGCAGCAATGATGTTCGGAAAGATCCCGGTAGAAGGCAAAAAGGTGGTTTGCCTTGTGTCGGGAGGCAATATAGATGTAAACATCCTTTCGAGAGTCATTACCAGAGGTCTGGTAACGAGCGGCCGCAACGCCACGCTGCAGATCGCGCTTGAGGATAAGCCGGGACAGCTTGTTGATGTAGCGACTATCATAGCGGGATGCGGAGCTAACGTCACGGGAGTTCACTACGGACATTCTGACCCGGATACAGCGGTCACAAGCTGCGTTCTTACACTCGAAATAGAAACAAGAGACTTTGAGCAGCTCGAAGAGGTCCGCCGGACACTCAGAGACAAAGGTTTCAACCTGATATAAAAACTATTCGATCTACCAAGGAGGATATAGAGATGGGATATGAATTCAAGATAACAAGAACAACATCGCCGAAAGAGAAACCTGATCAGACAGCTCTCGGCTTCGGAAAGTATTACACCGACCACATGTTCCTGATGGACTATGATGAGGGACAGGGCTGGCATGACGGACGCATCGTTCCTTACGGACCGCTGTCGATCGACCCTGCTGCGTGCACACTGCACTATGCACAGATGACATTTGAGGGCATGAAGGCATACAGGAATCCGGAAGGAGGCATCAATCTTTTCCGCCCGGATATGAACGCAAAGCGTCTGCAGAACAGCAACGACCGTCTTTGCATTCCTAGGATCGATGTGGATCTATACATCGAGGCTGTCAAGGCCATAGTTGACGTTGACAGGGACTGGGTGCCTGACGTTCAGGGCACATCGCTCTACATCAGACCGTTCATAATCTCACCTGAACCTTCCATGGCAGTGCATCCGGCTTCAAAATACTGGTTCATCATTATCCTGAGCCCTGTTGCAGCTTATTATGAAGGAAACGACAAGGAACTCCACGGAAGCCGTATCTGGGTAGAAGAGGAATACATCCGCGCCGCAGTAGGCGGAACGGGTTTCGCGAAGTGCGGAGGCAACTATTCATGCGGAATGATCGCAGCTACCGAAGCAAAGAAGCAGGGCTGCGAGGAAGTTCTCTGGCTCGATGCAAAAGAGCACAAATACGTTGAGGAAGTCGGAACCTCCAACGCTTTCTTCAAGATCAACGGTAAAGTATACACATCTTCACTGACAGGCTCCATTCTGCCGGGCGTTACGCGTGACAGTGCTATCAGACTGATGAAAAAGTGGGGCATTGAGGTAGAAGAAAAACGCCTTGAGATAGATGATCTGCTCGCAGCAGCAGCTGACGGTTCGCTGACAGAAGCATGGGCGACAGGAACAGCATGCGTAGTATCGCCTATCGGTCTTCTGAGATACAGAGGAACAAACTATCCGATCAACGATGAGAAGGTCGGAGAACTCAGCCAGAAGCTGTATGATACACTTTACGGCATGCAGACCGGTATTGCTCCGGATGTTATGGGAGACTGGGTCGTTACACTGTAGGCATTAACAGAACAGACAGGGACCGGAAAATGGCTATCACAAAAAGAGTAGAAAAGATCAGAGATAATTACGTCAACACAAAGCCGCATATCTCATATGAGCGCGCATGGAGCTGGACAAAATCGTTTCAGCGTACGGAAGGTCAGCCGCATCTGATACGTACGGCACAGGCTTTTTACGATACCTGCTGCGAGCTTTCCGTGAACATCTGGGAAGGCGAACTTGTTGTGGGCACCAGCGGAGAATTCAGAAAGTGCGCTATACTGACACCTGAATTCGGCTGGCTGTGGATCAACGATGAGATCGACACCTTCCCTGAAAGGGGACAGGATCCTTATGATGTCACACCGGAGCAGACTGAGTTCATCAGGAAGAATATCTTTCCTTACTGGGAAGGCAAGTCCGTTGAGGAAGCTTTTCTTGCCAGGACTTCTGAAGCGACAAAGAAGATCGGTGTAGATACAGGCTTTCTGGACACCGACTCAAAATGGCGAAACGGAATAGGCGAGATTTCAGCTGATTATGTGGATGTGCTGCTCCCTAAAGGTTACGGCGGCATACGGGCAGAAGCCGAAGCATATATGGCGAAGCTCGATGAGGCGATCCCGCAGGAGAAAGCAAAGATCGATTTCTACAGATCTATGGTGCTGATCGCAGACGGAATGATCACGCTGGGCAGACGCTACAGCGAGAAGGCTGCAGAGATGGCAGAGGCTGAGACCGATCCTGTCAGAAAGAAGGAGCTCAAAGAAATCGCAGATGTATGTTCACGCATACCGGAGCAGCCTCCGAAGACATTCAGGGAAGCTATTCAGTTCGTTTGGTTCGTTCAGCTCGGCGGCATCATAGCCGAAAATCCGCTGGCATGGAATCCGGGCAGATTCGATCAGTACATGTATCCGTATTATAAGGCCGATGAAGAGGCCGGCATAATCGACTATGATACGGCGCTTGAACTTGTTGAGTGTCTGTGGCTTAAGTACAGCGAATGGGCATGGACCATATCAAAGAATACAGCGAGCTTCTTTGCCGGATACACGAATTTTGAGAACCTCACCATAGGCGGCACAAAGGTCGACGGGACCGATGCAACCAATACTATTTCATACATGGCCATACAGGCCACAAGAGAATGCATGACCCACCAGCCGACGCTGAGCTGCAGGATCCACCCTGACTGCCCGCCAGAATTCATGGAGGCAGTGACTGAACTCGTTTCCACCGGATGCGGGTTCCCTGCAATACACGGCGACAGAACAGGCTACCAGATGCTCTCCAATCTGGGATACAAACCTGAGGATGCAAGGGACTGGAACAACTGCGGCTGCGTAGTGCCTCACTCACGTAAGACGTTTGAGTGGACATCTGCCGCCAGCATAAGTTTCGCGGCAGCACTTGAATTTGCGCTGAATCAGGGAAGAAGCCGACTGTCGGGTGAGCAGGTTTCACTTGAAGAAAAGGACCCGAAGACCTTTGCCTCGATGGATGAGATCATCGAGGCATGGAAAAAGCAGTTCAGATATCTTGTACGTCACGGTGTGATAAGCCTTGTGACTGCACAGGAGATTCACAAAGAGATAGGTCACAGGCCTTTCATGTCAGCCTGCAATGAGTACTGCATGAAGAATGGTCGCGATCTTGTCGATGGCGGAGCCAAGTACAACATAGGACCTGTATTCACAGGCGTAGGCCTGTCGGTAACAGCGAATTCTCTTGCCGTCATAAGAAAGCTTGTCTTTGAGGAAGGCGTTACCACGATGGCGGAGATAATCGATGCTATCGACAACAACTGGGAGGGCTATGAGCAGCTGAGGGAGCTCGCGC
>JBGUKU010000033.1:0-36125 GCA_045114615.1 Anaerovoracaceae bacterium | reverse complement strand
GCCGGGAGACGGCCTGGGCGCTGAAGCGCCTCTGAGCGGGTTCTCGATCAGGCCTTTCATGGTCTATTCGGTAAAAGCGCCAGAAGGCATGGATCCTTATCTTATGATGAAAGACCTTAAACTGCTGGCAGAGGAAGATCCGACCCTCAATGTGTCGAGAAACCCTGACGGCAGTATAGATATAAGACTCATGGGACAGGTGCAGCTCGAAGTGCTGCAGACTGTGATAAAAGACCGGTTCGGTTACGATGTAACTTTCGATACCGGCAGTGTGCTTTATCTGGAAACCATTGCAGCCAAGTATGAAGGAGTGGGACACTTCGAGCCTTTAAGGCATTACGCTGAGGTTCATCTTATTGTTGAACCCGGTGAACGCGGAAGCGGTATAGTGATCACAAGCTCTGTGCCTGAAGATGAGCTTGCTCTTAACTGGCAAAGGCTCATAATGACCCATCTTTATGAAAAGGAACATACCGGAGTTCTGACCGGAGCTCCGCTGACTGACGTACGGATCACTCTTGCGGCCGGAAGGGCACATGAGAAGCACACCGTAGGTGGAGACTTCAGAGAAGCTACCTACAGAGCTGTCAGAAACGCCCTTATGCAGGCGAGAGCTGACGGAAAGGCCGTTCTGCTTGAGCCGTGGTGCGGATACGAGATAGAGCTTCCGGCACGCGGTGTAGGACGGGCGATGACTGATATAAGACAGATGGGCGGCACTCAGGATGAGCTGGAGCAGGCAGAGGATACCGCAAAGATCAAAGGGCGTGTACCGGTATCAGAGATATCGGATTATCAGATCATACTGAACGGATACACTTCAGGAGCAGGGAAACTTTCATGCACACCATGCGGATATGATGAATGTCACAATGCAGTATCGGTCATTGAAGAAAAGGGATATGATCCGGAAAGAGACACTGAAAATCCTGCCGATTCCGTATTCGTGAATCACAGCGGCAGTGACATAGTGAAATGGGATGAAGTCACGGAGCATATGCATATCGGAAGTGTTCTGAAGCACAGAAATGCAGCCCCGGCTTACGGGCATTCACCTCAGATCAATAATGCTGCAGGAAGTCCCGATGCAAAGGAAGAGGCAAAGAGAAGAATCGCTGCCGAGAAAGAACTCAGAAACATATTTGAACGCACCTATGGCGCTTCAAAAAGGACGCGCTACAGAGAGGCAACTGAAAGAGACTACAGAAACAGGCCTGAGATCTCCGAAGAAGAGGCTGCGAGAAATGAGGCTCGCAACCGGGAGATAAAGGCGCGTCTTGAGCACAAGACAGAAAAACGCGCAGAAAAGCCTGTCATGATACTGATAGACGGATACAACATCATTTTCGCGGATGAGTATCTGAAAGATCTTTTTAAACGCGACGGAGGGTCGGCCAGAGACCAGCTGCTGGACAGACTGAGCAATTATGCCGGCTATACCGGATTCGAGGTGACAGTAGTATTTGATGCGTATAATGTGCCATCAGGTGAGGTGCACGAGGAAGACCGCAACGGCGTCAGAGTCGTATTCACTGCTGAGAATGAACCTGCGGATATTCGCATGGGGATCATGACTGCCGCTGTAAAAGACCGACAGATATACGTTGTGTCTTCAGACAGCCTCGTTCAGCAGGACGCCTGGACGCACGGAGCGCTGAGGATATCGTCAAGAGAATTCCTCGCTGAACTCTCGCGCACAGAGCAGGAGATCAGAGATCATCTGAAGCAGTGATTGATTTGTGAACAATACAGTGTTATTTTTTGAACATCGAAAAATGAAAGGACAGCTAGCAATGAAAAAGCACATCAGAAAAATTCTCGTGGCACTTATGACACTGTCACTCATCATGCTTGTTGGATGCGGCGGAGGAAGCAGTGAAGAAGCTGAAACTGCTGATACTTCACAGCCGGAGGCAGCAGAACTCATATCAGCAGATCCTATAGGCATACATCACGCCGAGATAGAGATAAAGGACTATGGTACTATTTCCGTTGAGCTCGACGGAGACACAGCACCGATAACTGTACAGAACTTCATGGATCTGGCAAATGCCGGTTTCTATGACGGACTTACGTTCCACCGCATCATCGACGGGTTCATGATACAAGGCGGAGACCCTAACGGTGACGGAACAGGCGGATCCGGCCAGGACATTGTCGGTGAGTTTGAGGCAAACGGGTATGCAAACAGCATAGCGCACACTAAAGGCGTGATCTCCATGGCAAGAGCACAGGATCCTGACAGCGCCAGTTCGCAGTTTTTCATCATGGTAGAGGACTCTCCTTATCTTGATGGCATGTATGCTGCATTTGGGCATGTAACTGAGGGTCAGGATATTGTCGACAAAATCGCTGCTGATGCAAAGCCTCTGGATGACAACGGAACTATCGCGCCTGAAGATCAGCCGGTTATCACATCTGTGAAGATCATTGACTGATCAGCAGGAATCACCGCATATTTTTTGTAGTATAATCAAACTGTTATTAATTTTTGTTTAATAAAAGCGAAAAGAAAGAAAAGGAGAAAGAAATGATCAAGGAATTCAAGGAATTTATCAGCAAAGGAAACATTATGGACATGGCAGTAGGCATTATCATCGGCGGAGCTTTCACGAAGATCGTAACAGCTCTCGTTGAGGCTATACTGATGCCTGTCATCGGAATTATCTGCGGCGGAAAGAGCGTAGAAGACATGTCGGTCATGGTAGGAAACGCATCCATAGGTTACGGAGCATTCCTCCAGGCTGTCATCGACTTCCTGCTGGTCGCATTGGTACTGTTCATGATCCTCAAGGCATTCAACAAGGCAAAAGCTGTAGTTATAAAGGAAGAAGAAGCACCTGCAGAGCCTGAACCGGTTCCTGCTGACGTAGAGCTTCTGACAGAGATCCGCGACCTGCTGAAAGAAAAGAAGTAATATCCCGGATGATCCGGAACAGACTGGGGGTATCATGGATAAAGAAAGACAGGCCAGATATATTGAACACCTGCAGAGGATGATCAGAATAGAAACGGTTTCTGATCCTGACTGCGGCAGCAGTGCCGAAAACTTTGCTGAGTTCCGCGAGCTTCTTTGGGAGCTTTTCCCGGCTTTAAAGAAAGTCTGCGAGCTGAGAGAGTTTGACGGAGCGCTGGTGCTGAAATGGAAGGGAAGCGATCCGACAAGGATGCCCGTCCTTTTCATGAACCACTATGATGTAGTCCCTGCCAGGGCAGAGGACTGGAAGTACCCTCCGTTCGCTGCTGAGATCGCTGACGGAAAGATCTGGGGCAGAGGCACGCTTGATGACAAAGGCGGACTCTGGGCGATGTTTGAAGCTGCAAATGAGCTCGCTTCAGAAGGCTTCGTGCCGGCGGCAGACATCTGGTTCGAAGCTGACTGCAACGAAGAGACTTTCGGAACAGGCGCACAGGCTGTGGCTTCGTGGATGCAGGAACAGGGCATGCGGTTCGGAATGGTACTGGATGAGGGCGGTGACATCGTCCGTGAGCCAATAAGCGGTGCAAAGGGAACCTTCGCCATGATAGGCGTTGGCGAAAAGAGCGTTGTAAATCTGAAGTTCACGGCAAGATCAACAGGCGGACATGCTTCCACTCCTGAGAAAAATACTCCTTTGGCAAGACTGGGGAAATTCATGGCCCATGTCGACAGGCATCAGGTATTCGATGTGGACATGCCTCAGCCTGTAGCGGAAATGTTAAAAATACTCGGACAGTACATGGGAAGGACCGGTAAGGTGATCGACAGAGCAGGCAAGAGGGGAAAAGCTCTTGCCAGGCTGCTGCCTGCAATCAGCTCAACTGCAGGAGCAATGGTGTCTACCACAATAGCGTTCACCATGTGCGGAGGAGGAGAGGCCGTCAATGTCATACCAAGCGAAGCATGGGTGATCGGAGACATGAGGTGTTCTCATCATCAGGGACAGGAGTCATCGATCAAAGCTATTTCTAAGATAGCCAAAAAGTTCGGCCTTGAAACAGAAGTGATCCAGAGAGAGCCTGAGTCAAGACTGGCAGACTTCAGGGGAGAAGCCTTCCTGCTCGTCAGGCAGGCTGTGAAAACCTGTGTGCCGGGTGTCGATAACTGCACACCGTACGTCATGACAGGCGGTTCGGATGCAAGATTCTTTGACAAACTGTCGGACCAGTGTATCAGATTCCTGCCGTTCACCATCGATGCTGAGCAGCTGGATTCCATCCACGGCATCAACGAGTATGTTTCGACAGATACGCTCGTGCCGGCTGTCGATTTCTACAGATTTATGTACCAGCACGTCTGATTAGAGGAGCATTAGGCCATGGCAGGCAAGGGCAGAAGAGACAACAGTGACGGAATCAATATCGGTGTCAGGTCGTTTCTTATAGCCATTGGAATCATATTTGTTCTGATGGTTGCTACCTATGTGCTCACGCTTGTAGTACCGGGCGGTGAATACGCCAGGGTGCAGGATGCCTCGGGCAACATGGTGATAGATACGGAGACCGGGTTCCACTATACGGAGGGAGGCATCCCACTGTGGAAGTGGATCCTGTCTCCTTTTCTTGTTCTGACAGCCGAGGGCTCGGGCACTATCATAGCAGTTCTGATATTCCTGCTGGTCATAGGCGGTGTGTTCAACTCGCTGACGGCCTGCGGTATGATGAACTACATGCTCGCCAAGATAGTCGACAGGTTCGGCAGCGTCAAGTACAGGCTGATGGCGGTACTTGTGTTCTTCTTCATGGCACTCGGATCACTGGTAGGGTCGTTTGAAGAAGTTATACCGATGGCGCCGATAGTAGTGGCGCTTTCCATGGTTCTGGGGTGGGACGACGTCACCGGTGTGGCTATGTCACTTCTGGCAACAGGCTGCGGTTTTGCGGCGGGCATAGCTAATCCGTTCACCATCGGAGTCGCACAGAGCCTCGCAGGACTTCCTATGTTCAGCGGGATGTGGCTCAGAGTGATGACATTCGTTCTGATCTATGCGTTGCTTCTCTGGTTTATCAGGAGCCATGCGAAAAAAGTCGAAAAGCCTGCTGAGGCACTCGGTGAAGGCTTAGGATATACTCAGGATGAGCGCATGGACAAGGGCCTTAAAGTCTTTGCAACTATACTCGGTATCGGTATCCTCATAGTCCTCAGCTCGGGATTCATCAGGGCGCTGCAGGATTACACCATGATAATAGTGGCCCTGATGTTCCTCTCTGCAGGTATAGCGTCAGTGCTCATATCCGGCACAGGATTCAGGGAACTCGGAAGGACCTTTCTGAACGGCATAATAGCAATTGCTCCATCGATACTCATGATCCTTATGGCCTCGTCGATCAAATACACAATGACAGAGGCAAAAATACTTGACACACTGCTCTACAGGGCGGAACTGATGGCAGGGGGAATGTCCAAGGCAGGCGTTGTGCTCTTCATCTACGCGATATGCCTTGTGATGAACTTCTTCATATCATCGGGTTCTGCCAAAGCATTTCTGCTCATACCGATAATTGCTCCTCTTGCGCAGCTGTTCGGTATAAATATGCAGCTTGCGATAGTAGCTTTTGCGTTCGGCGACGGATTCAGCAATGTCATATATCCAACCAACGCCGGACTTCTCATAACACTCGGACTCTCCGATGTGAGCTACGGAAAGTGGTTCAGGTACTCATGGAAGTTCCAGCTTCTGAACCTTATACTTACTTCAGCGATACTGATGTTCGGACTTGCAGTCGGATACTGAAAAACATAAAAAGGTACTGAAATGAACAAATACGAAAAAGACAATATTGTAAGACTTAGACCTTATCTTGCTGAATGCACCGTGCTGCTGAAAAAGAACGGCGCGTTCCCGCTTGACGGTCCGTGCAGCATCTTTGCCGCAGGAAGCGGCGTCAGAGACACAATAAAAGGCGGAACCGGATCGGGAGAGGTGAACTCCAGATACTTCGTTAATATAGAACAGGGACTAAAGGACGCGGGATTCACCATAACGAATCCTTTCTGGTCTGACATGTACAAAGCCTTCAATGATAAGGCGCACAAGGACTTTGTCACCGGAATAAGGAAAAAAGCCTTCAGGGAGAGGACAAATCTTATCTCGGCTTCCATGGGTGCTGTGATGAAGCAGCCTGAGTACATCATTCCTATCGACTATTCCGCGGATGCAGCTGTTTATGTTGTGTCGAGGATATCAGGAGAGGGCAATGACAGGCTCATAGAAAAAGGTGACTTCATGCTCACAGACAGCGAGGTCAGGGATATTCTTGCACTGGATAAGAATTATGACAGGTTCATGCTGGTAATCAATGCCGGAGGGCCGGTAGATCTCAGTCCTGTCATGGAAGTAGGAAACATTCTGGTGCTTTCACAGCTTGGAGTAGAGACAGGAGCAGCTCTTGCAGACATACTGCTCGGAAAAGCGTATCCTTCGGGCAAGCTTGCTACAACATGGGCTGCTGTAGAAGACCAGTGTACCGCAGGAGACTTCGGAGACAGGGACGACACCAGATACAGGGAAGGAATCTATGTAGGCTACAGATTCTTTGACAGCTTCGGGCTGGATACACTGTTTCCGTTCGGATACGGACTCGGCTATGCCGATTTCTCATTGGGAAAAGCTTCGGTTATGGTGAATGGACCGGATGTGGAAGTATCCGCAAGGATAACCAACAAAGGCAAGTATAAAGGCAAGGAGACCTTCCAGATCTACGTTTCATGTCCGCATGGCAGGCTGGACAGGGAGTCAAAGAGCCTTGCCGCATTTGCAAAAACTGATGAACTCGATCCGGGAAAGAGCCGGACGGTCAAAGCCGGGTTTGATATAAGAGATTTGGCCGGCTTCGATATCAGAAGCGCATCGTACATACTTGAAAAAGGTGAGTACGTAATACTTGCAGGTACAGACAGTACAAATGCAAAGCCTGCTGCAGTACTCACACTCGATGAGGACTTTACGGTACTGAAGGCCGAAAGACTGTTTGACGGTGCCGATTTCAACGACCTGAGAGGCTTTGATTCCAGAGACTATGACACCGGTAAACTGCCGGCATATAAGCTTGATCTCTCGGACTGCGGGACTGAAGGGCTCAGAGAAAGAAACAGTATTGAAATGGCTTCTCTTGTGCCGGAGAGACTGACCGGGGAAGAACTTGCAGTCATAAATGTCGGAGATTTCAAAGCGAAAGGACTGTCGATAGCTTCCATAATAGGTGAGGCCTCCATCGGGGTTGCCGGAGCTGCGGGAGAGTCATGCAGGAGATATAAGGATAAAGGCATAGACAGTATCGTTATGGCTGACGGTCCTGCAGGCGTGCGCATCTCGAAGCGCTATTATGAAGACAAAAAGGGAAAGCATTCGATAGGTTCGACCCTTCCTGAGACCATGCTGGACATGTTCCCGGGGCTGCTTAAAAAACTGCTGAACAGAGAACCTAAAGAAAAGAAGGGCAGAGTGTTCAGGGAGCAGTACTGCACTGCGATCCCTATAGCAACAGCCATAGCCCAGAGCTGGAACACCGGTTTTGCCGAGATCTGCGGGGATATAGTCGGAAGTGAGATGGACATATTCGGCATAGACCTCTGGCTGGCTCCTGCACTCAACATACACAGAAATGTTCTGTGCGGACGAAACTTCGAGTACTTCTCAGAAGATCCGCTCATCAGCGGAAAGTTTGCTGCAGCGCTCACTAAGGGAGTACAGAAGCATCCGGGACGAGGCGTCACAATAAAGCATTACGCTGCAAACAATCAGGAAACCAACCGCTATGCAAACAACAGCATCATCAGCGAAAGAGCTCTGCGCGAGATTTATCTGAAGGGGTTCGGTATATGCATCAGAGAGTCGGATCCTATGGCGGTGATGACATCATACAATCTGCTGAACGGAGAGCATACCTCCGAGAGCAGGGAACTTGCAGAAGTGCTGTTCAGGGAGTTCGGCTTTGACGGACTCATCATGACTGACTGGGTCGTGGGCGGAGACATGCTTCTGGCAAAGGGGTCAAAATACGGTACGCCTGATGCAGCAAAGGTTGCCGCTGCGGGCTGCAGCATGTTTATGCCGGGAAATAAAGGTGACTATGCTCAGATAATAAAAGGACTCAAAAAAGGTACTGTGAGCGAGCAGCAGTTAAGGGAGAATGCTGGGCGCATCATACATGTGATACACAGACTCGGAAAGTAAAAACCTGTTAAAGGAAAAGCTCGAGAATAAGCACTGTGACGCAGCCAAGTACTGCCACGGTAAAGAGCCCCTGACCGAACCAGGCTGCGGCTATACACACGATCAGAGCCGCTGCTCCCGCGAGAGGTGACTGAGTCGCCTCAACGATGGCAGGAAATGTCATGACCGCGAGGGTCACATAAGGGACGTAATAAAGGAATGATTGGAAGAACCGGTTTTTGACCGGTTTTTTCATTATAAGAGATGCGGCTACGCGCATGAGCCAGGTGGCAAAAGCCATGACGAAAATATAAAGATAAGCATTAATCTTCATGATCTTCACCTCCACCGGATGGTTCATCGTTCTCCCTCGGGAAGAGGATCGCGAAGACGGACGCTATTATGATCGTCAGCAGTATGGTTCTGTTGCCATGCGACAGATCCGATACAACAGGCAGATGAACGGATGCGTATGAAAGGGCAAAGCTGACTGCGACCGCGCCGAGAACGGCCTTGTCCTTACGGGCAGGAGGTATTATGACGGCAATGAACATGCCGAAAAGAGCGACACTTAACGCACTTACTATTCTTGCAGGGAGTATATTGCCCATAGTGATTCCAAGAGCCGTACCGAGTGCCCACATAGGCACCGCAGCGATGAGAGCTCCGAACGTGTAATAAGGGGTAGGGACACCCGGCCTTGCTATTGTGATGCCGAAAATCTCATCGGTTATGCAGCTTCCTACCAGCAGACGGGTGCGCAGAGGCGTTCCCTCAGGCATCCTCTGGTTGAGAGCGAAGCCCATAAGGATATAGCGCGCGTTGATGATGAACATAAGGAGTACGAGCTCTGCCAGGGTCGTATTTGTAGCATATAATGCGAAACCCATGTACTGCCCTGCCGAAGCATAGGTGATGAGACTGGCGAAAAAGCCTTGAAATGCATTGAAACCGTAATCACGCGCAGCGATACCCAAAGAAAAAGCCACGGCAAAATATCCGAGTCCGATCGGTATGCCGTGCCTGTATCCCTGCATGAAAATTTCGCGTCCGCTTTCTGTTCCGGTCTTCATCAATGCCCCTTTGTTCATGACTGCACTTACTGCCGTATACTTTACCACATCAGACACCGAATGTGCTAAAATAACTATGTATGAGATAAAACACAGAGGGGGCAATAAAAAAATATGAACAGTAAAAGATGGGTATATCTGGGAATGGGTACGCTCACGCTGCTTTTCCTTGGACTGATCTATGCGTGGTCGATCTTCAGAACTCCGATCGGTGAGCTTTTTCCGGACTGGAGCATATCGCAGCTGTCACTTACATTCACGATATCAATGATATTCTTCTGCCTGGGAGGGTTTGCAGGCGGAGTACTGAGTAAAAAACTGAGCATAAGAGCAAGGATGCTGATATCCGCTGTTATGCTGCTTATCGGATTCTTTATGGTTTCGACCGTAAAAACAGATTCTCCGGGAGCGAGTCTGACTATGCTTTATATATTCTACGGAGTATTCGGCGGCGGCGGTGTAGGCTTTGCCTATAACGGTGTCATCGGCACACTGAACAAGTGGTTCCCTGATAAGGTTGGACTGGCATCCGGCATAATGCTGATGGGCTTTGGTCTCGGCGGCCTGGTGCTGGGATCAATTGTTAACTCAATGATAGGCTCAATGGGAATACTCCCGGTATTCAGGATACTGGGCATTGTGATATGCATTGTATGTGTGCTCGCGGCAATCATTATCAAGGCTCCTGGCACAGAGGACACAGCCGAACTGGCAGCTCTAGCTGCGTCCGTGTCGAAGGGTAAAAGTGACTCTCATAAAAACGGTGCAGAGGTCAAAAACTACACAGCAGGAGAGATGCTGAAAACTCCGCAGTTCTGGTTCTTTACTATATGGGCCATACTTCTCAACTCAGCAGGACTCCTTGTAATCAACAGTGCGGCCAATATCTCCGTGGCATTCGGAGGCGCAGCGATACTCGGCATGATAGTCTCGCTGTTCAACGGAGCCGGCAGAATAATCGCAGGCAACAACTTCGACAGATTCGGAAGGTTCACTTCAACACTTGTAAATAACGCGTTTATGCTGGTAGCCGGCATACTGCTGACACTCGGTGGAATCACAGGCGCATACATTTTCATACTTTGCGGACTCGTTTTCGTGGGACTTGCTTACGGAGGCTGCCCGACCATCACGTCGGCTTATATAAATAAAGCTTTCGGACCGGCAAACTTCCCGACGAATTTCAGCATTGCAAACTTCAGCCTCATACCGGCAGCCACGATAGGGCCTATGATCTCATCAGCACTGCTTGAGTCGGCAGGAGGCAGCTACAGCACCAACTTCTACGCGATCATAGGCTTCTCGGCAGCGGCAGCAGTATTCTGGATGCTGCTCAACAGGGCAAGCAAGGATGAAAGATAAAAGGGGTAATATATGGACTACGATGTAATAATTATAGGAGCGGGACCGGGCGGAATATACGCAGCGTATGAGCTCACAAAAGAAAATAACGGGCTGAAAGTCGCTGTATTCGAAGCCGGCAAAAGGCTAGAAGAAAGAAAATGTCCGATAGACGGAGTTAAGGTAAAATCCTGCATAAACTGCCCGAGCTGTTCCATTATGAGCGGCTTCGGCGGAGCGGGAGCTTTCTCTGACGGAAAATACAACATAACGAACGATTTCGGAGGCACTCTCCATGAATATATCGGCAAGGATGAAGCTATCCGCCTGATGAAATACGTTGACGATATCAATATGTCACATGGCGGAGAGGGAACAAAGCTTTATTCGACGGCCAATTCATCGTTCAAGAAGCTGTGCCGTCAGAACAATCTGATACTTCTTGATGCATCGGTAAGACATCTCGGAACAGACATAAACTACGTTGTCCTGTCAAATCTGTACGATGAACTCAAAGACAAAGTGGACTTCTGCTTCAGGACTCCTGTCGAACACATAGAAGTGATCGACGGAGGATACAGGATTATCACTGCAGAAGGCAGCTTTACCTGTAAAAAATGCATTGTTTCGGTAGGACGAAGCGGAAGCAAATGGATAGAAGAAATATGCCATGAACTCGGTATACCTACGGAATCAAACAGGGTTGATATCGGTGTAAGAGTCGAACTTCCTGCTGAGCTTTTCTCACACATTACAGATGAGCTTTATGAAAGCAAGATCGTCTATAAGACGGAGAAATTCGAAGACAGAGTCAGAACCTTCTGCATGAATCCGCGCGGAAGTGTTGTCAATGAGAATACTAACGGCATAGTCACTGTAAACGGCCACAGCTTTGAAGATCCTTCAAAGCAGACGAACATGACCAATTTCGCCCTGCTGGTATCGAAGCATTTTTCAGTCCCGTTCAAGGACAGCAACGGATACGGAGAGAGCATCGCGAGGCTGTCCAACATGTTGGGCGGCGGAGTCATCGTACAGAGGTTTGGCGACCTCATCCGCGGAAGGAGAACAAACTACAAGAGACTGGCTGACAGCTTCGTGACACCGACTCTCAAAGCCGAGCCGGGAGATCTGAGCCTTGTGCTGCCAAAGAGGATACTCGACGGCATCATCGAGATGATATACGCGCTCGACAAGATAGCTCCGGGTACTGCGAACGATGACACTCTGCTTTATGGAGTCGAGGTCAAGTTCTACAACATGGAAGTAAGCGTGAATGAACGTCTGGAGACAAAATACGACGGTCTCTACATGATAGGAGACGGCAGCGGCGTTACTCATTCACTTTCACACGCTTCTGCAAGCGGTGTGTTTGTTGCAAGAGATATATTGAGACAAATTTAATTAATCGAAAGGAGCACAGCATCCATGAAAAACGTTAAATGTCTTAAATGCATAAAGTGCGGCAGGGAATATGAGGCTCTTCCTGATGCTACTACATGCGAATGCGGAGGTATTCTCGATGTAATTTATGACTACGATTACATCAGAGAAAACTTTACGCCTGACGACATATCGTCAAGTGACAACTACACGATGTGGCGTTACCGTCCGTTTCTCCCGGTAGAGGAGGACACCGTTCAGCCACCTCTCAGAGTAGGCTGGTCGCCTCTGTACGAAGAACCGAGAATGGCTGAAAAGCTTGGGATCAGAAAGTTCTGGCTCAAGGATGACGGGCTCAACCCGACAGCATCACTCAAGGACAGAGCAAGCTCCATGGGCGTTGCAAAAGCTATCGAAGCAGGCTATGACACTATTGCGTGCTCCTCGACAGGAAACGCAGCCAGCTCGCTGGCCGGCAACGCTGCTGCGGCAGGACTCAGGACTTACATCTTCGTTCCTGAGAGAGCTCCGATCGGCAAGGTAGCTCAGCTCCTGATTTTCGGAGCAACAGTCGTTTCAGTCAAGGGCAACTATGAAGAAACATTCGAACTGTCAAAGGCAGCAATTGATGAGTACGGATGGTACAACAGAAATGCTGCTATCAACTGCTATCTGATGGAAGGCAAAAAGACTGTTGCCCTCGAGATAGCGGAGCAGCTGGGATGGGAGGTTCCTGACTACGTTGCTCTTTCGGTCGGTGATGGCTGCACGATCGGCGGAGTCTGGAAAGGATTCAAAGACCTTTACAACGCAGGGTTCACAAACAAGCTCCCTAAGATCATCTCGGTACAGTCCGTCAACACATGTCCTATCAACAGGGCAGCGCGCACCGGAGAACCATGGGAGCCGATGGAAGAGAACACTCTTGCCGACTCCATCTCGGTAGGTGTACCTCGCAACCCTGACAAGGCTATCAATGCGATACTTGAGTCGGGCGGCATCCCTGTGGAAGTAACTGATGATGAGATCCTTGAGGCAATGAGAGTCACAGGCAGAGAGTGCGGAGTATTCGGAGAACCTGCAGGTGTCACCGGCATGGCAGGACTTACAAAGCTCTGCAGAGAAGGAAAGATCCCTGCGGATGCAAGCGTAGTAGCCATCGTAACAGGAAACGGACTCAAGGATACTGCCAACGGCATCAAGGCTGCAGGCGAGCCTATCAGACTCGAACCGGATATCGAAAAATTCCGTGCAGTCTACGAAGAATTGAATAAATAAAAAACAATGCGTCGCTAAAAATCTTTGTTGACATATAAAAGTTTTTTTGGCATCATAAAAATATACTAGAAAATTATTTCACTTTTCAGATATATATAGTCAAAAGCATAATTTACGGAGGTGTGAAAATGCTTGATCTTACTATCAATGAAAAAGGACGCAAGAATAATATCGAGAGAGCGAAGGCTCAGAACATCATCCTGCCTACATATGAGCAGATGATGCATCCTGAAAAGGTGCCTCAGAAGATTCTTGACAAGCTTGCAAAGACAGGTCTCTGGGATGTAGATCCTGTCAACCTGTTCCGTATCACATGGAAGAATGAGCAGAAGGAATCCGGCGGACTCTTCCACGGTCCTAACTACATCGTTATTCCTCCTGAACTCTCCGGCGTAAAGTGCAAGATAATCTGCATGATCGGCAAGTGGTTCCCTACAGGCTGCCACAAGGTAGGAGCTTCCTACGGCTGCCTCGTTCCTGAGCTGGTAACAGGACAGTTCGATACAGGCTATCACAAGGCTGTATGGCCTTCGACAGGTAACTACTGCAGAGGCGGCGCATTCGACAGCGCACTCCTCGGAGTTTATTCCGTAGCCATCCTGCCTGAAGGAATGAGCAAGGAGAGATTCGACTGGCTCAAGAATATCGCCAGCGAAGTTATCGCAACACCTGGAACAGAATCCAACGTTAAGGAAATCTTCGATAAGACTCACGAGCTGAGAGAGACAAGAGAAGACGTATGGATCCTCAACCAGTTTGAGCAAATGGGCAACTACATGTGGCATTACAACGTAACAGGTAATGCTATCGCAGAAGCATTCGAAGAGATGAAGGGTGAAAATGACAGACTCTTCGGAATGGCATTCACATCCGGCTCCGCAGGAACAATGGCTTCAGGCGACAGACTTAAAGAGCTCTATCCTGGCGCTAAGCTGGCTGTTGGTGAAGCTCTGCAGTGCCCGACACTCCTCGACAACGGATTCGGCGCACACAGAATCGAAGGAATCGGCGACAAGCACGTTCCATGGATCCACAACATCAAAAATACTGACATGGTCATCGCTATTGACGACGAAGACTCCCAGAACCTCCTCAGACTCTTCAATGAGCCTGTCGGTCGCGACTACCTCAAGGAGCAGGGTGTTGACCCTGAACTCGTTGACCTTCTCGGATACTTCGGCATCAGCGGCATAGCTAACCTGCTCTGCTGCATCAAGATGGCTAAGTACTATGAGCTGACAGAGAATGACGTACTGGCAACAGTCATGACAGACTCCGCGGTTATGTATCAGTCAAGGATCAAAGAACTTCAGGATGAGCAGGGCGAGTACACACACGAGAAGGCTGCACTCCACTACAACAAGCACATCCTCGACGAGAAGGACGACAACCTCATGGAGCTGACCTATAAGGACAGAAAGAGGATCCATAACCTCAAGTACTACACATGGGTCGAGCAGCAGGGCAAGACTGTTGACGAGATCAACGCTCTCTGGTATGACGAAGCAAATACATGGGGCGCACTCCGCAAGGAAGCATCCAAGGTCGACGAACTCATCAACGAGTTCAACGAGGCTACAGGACTGCTCAAGAACCTGTAAAAATCACCGAATTTTTATAAAAAATCACAAAGGAGGCTGTTAAAAACAGCCTCCTTTTGTTTATCGGAATAAGCGAAATAAAACGCCTGAAACATAAAACCATTTTGCCTTTTTTTCTTGTCTTTGGGTTTTGTTGGAATTATAATTAAACCATCATAAACCTATCTGCTGATACGTTAGGATAGTGTTCTCAAAATGCGATCGGCAGAGTTTTCTGTGTATTTTTATAACAGGGAGGAAAATGATTATGAAGAAAAGACTTATTGCTTTACTGGTTTGCTTAGTAATGGTTATGATGCCAATGCTGGCAGCCTGCGGCGGCGGCGGTGGCGGCGGCGAAGAAGCTGCTCCTGCTGATGAGGGCGGCATCAAAGTCGGTCTGATCACGCTCCACGACGAGAACTCGACATACGACCTTAACTTCATCAATGCGTTCAAGGATTCTATGGCGAATCTCGGAATCAGCGAGGAAAACTACATGATCAAGACAAACATTCCTGAAGGCCAGGAGTGCTATGATACTGCAGCAGACCTCGTAGACGCAGGATGCAACGTCATCTTCGCAGACTCGTTCGGACATGAAGCTTACATGATTCAGGCTGCGAAGGAATTCCCGGATGTACAGTTCTGCCACGCTACAGGCACAAAGGCTCATACTGAAGGACTTGCAAACTATCACAACGCATTCGCTGCTATTTATGAGGGACGTTACCTCGCCGGCGTTGCTGCAGGCATGAAGCTCAATGAGATCAAGGAAGCAGGCAAGCTCAAAGGCGATACACCTAAGATGGGTTATGTAGGTGCGTTCACATATGCTGAGGTAGTATCCGGATACACATCCTTCTATCTCGGAGCAAAGAGCGTATGCCCGGATGTAACAATGGACGTTACATTCACAGGTTCATGGTATGATGAGACAGCTGAGAAGGAAGGCGCTAACAAGCTGATCCAGGGCGGATGCGATCTTATCTCGCAGCACGCAGACTCCATGGGAGCTCCTACAGCATGCGAAGAAGCCGGAATCCCGGACGTATCCTACAACGGAAGCACAAAGAGCGCAGCTCCTAACACTTACATCATCTCGTCCAGAATCAACTGGTCGCCTTACTATGAATTCGTAGTAAACGCAGTTAAGAACGGCGAAGAGATCCCTGCAGACTGGACAGGAACCATCGACACAGGTTCTGTAGAGCTCACAGAGCTCAACACAGACGTTGCTGCTGAGGGTACTGCAGAGAAGATCGAAGAGGTCAAGGCAGGACTTGCTGACGGATCCATCCACGTATTCGATACTGCAAACGCTATCACAGTTGAGGGCAAGCCACTTGATTCGTATCAGGCTGACGTAGACGACATGGGCGACTATGCACCGGATACAGAAGTAGTTTCTGACGGTTACTTCCATGAGTCTGAGTACAGATCAGCTCCGTACTTCGACCTGAACATCGATGGAATCAACCTGCTCGATACTAACTTCGGCTAAATCATAATTTAAAATAAGTATTTCAATAGTTCTGACCGGTCCCGCTCAGGCGGGACCGGTCAACTTATAAGATTCGATATCGGAAAGGGGAGATCATTTTGCAAGACAGCAGAACACCCGCAGTTTCGATGAGAAACATTACAAAAACATTCGGCACCATAGTAGCCAACAACAAGGTCAATCTCGACATCTACAAGGGAGAGATACTCTCGCTCCTCGGAGAGAACGGTTCGGGCAAGACAACGTTGATGAACATGCTGTCGGGTATTTATTTTCCTGATGACGGAGAGATCCTGATAGATGGCAAGCCTGTACAGATCTCGTCACCTAGGGACGCATATGACTACGGTATCGGAATGATCCACCAGCATTTTAAGCTGGTTAATATCTTCAGCGCTGCGCAGAATATTATCCTCGGCATGGAAACCGATCAGGGCGTTAAAAATACCCGCTTCGGCAAGCTCGATATAGAAAGGGCATCCAAGCGCATAAGAGAGATCTGCGACCTTTATGGATTCGATGTTGATCCGGACCAGAAGGTTTACGACATGTCAGTGTCGCAGAAACAGACGGTAGAGATCGTTAAGGTGCTCTACAGGGGAGCAGACATTTTGATACTTGATGAGCCTACCGCTGTACTGACTCCGCAGGAGACAGAAAAACTCTTCAACGTGCTGCGCAACATGAAGGCTGACGGAAAAACTGTCATCATCATCACTCACAAGCTGCATGAGGTAGAAGCTATTTCAGACAGAGTAGCAATACTTCGCAAGGGTGAGTACATCGGAGATCTGATAACAAGCGAGACCAACGCTCAGGAAATGACCAACATGATGGTAGGACGTGAGGTCGAGCTCAATATAGACAGGCCTGAACCGAAAAACGTAAAGCCACGTATAGAGATAAAAGATCTTACGGTAAGGTCTGAAGACGGTATCCTCAAACTCGATAATGTTTCCTTTACGGCAAACACGGGAGAGGTGCTCGGTATAGCAGGCATCTCAGGCTGCGGCCAGAAGGAGCTTCTTGAGGCGATCGCAGGACTGCAGCCAATAGAAAAGGGCGAAGTGCTGTACGTAGAGGATGACGGGACCAGAACGAATCTCGTAGGCATGGATCCTCTCGAGATAGATAAGAAGGGAGTATCGCTCGCATTCGTTCCTGAAGACAGACTCGGCATGGGCCTTGTGGCTAACATGAACCTTGCAGACAACATGATGCTGAGGTCATTCAGAAGAAAAGGCAGCATTGCCGGATTTACAGACCGTAAGACACCTAGGGAGCTCGCGGAGAAGGTAGTGGACGAACTCGAAGTCGTTACTCCGGGTATAGACACACCGGTACGCAGACTCTCAGGAGGTAACGTACAGAAGGTGCTGGTAGGCCGTGAGATAGCCATGAACCCTACGGTGCTGATGTCAGCATACGCAGTCAGAGGACTCGACATCAACGCCTCATATACTATTTACGATCTTATCAATCAGCAGAAAGAACGCGGAGTAGCCGTAATATTCGTCGGAGAAGACCTCGACGTTCTGCTCGAGCTCAGCGACCGCATACTTGTACTTTGCGGAGGCAAGGTGAGCGGCATAGTCGACGGCAGAACAGCAGACAAGAATTCAGTCGGACTGCTCATGACAAAGGTCGGAGGTGATGCAGTTGGATAAGCAGAAAAAGGAACCATTGATCCACATCACTAAGAGAAAGATGATCTCTAAGAAGCATGAGTGGGCAATAAGACTCGGCAGTATAGTAATAGCGCTCATCGTCTGCGCTATCATTACTACCATAACGACACATCTTAATCCGATCGCAGTATACGCTTCGATGTGGGAAGGCTCGTTCGGTACAGAGCGTAAGATTTGGGCTCTCCTCAAAGAGCTGTCAATCCTGCTCATGATATCCGTAGCGCTCGCTCCGTCCTTCAAGATGAAGTTCTGGAACCTCGGCGGAGGAGGCCAGACGATGGCCGGTGTCCTCGCTACGGCGGCCTGCATGATAACTCTTGCAGAAAAAATGCCAAGCGGCGCGATAATGTTCGTATCGCTCGTAGCGGCTATTTGCGCAGGAGCTCTCTGGGCATTCATCCCTGCGTTCTGCAAGGCTAAATGGAACACAAACGAAACGCTGTTCACTCTGATGATGAACTATGTTGCCACACAGCTGGTAGCGTACTATATCATCATCTGGGAGTCTCCTAAAGGATCCGGAAAGATTGGTATCATCAACCCGAACACTGAAGCAGGCTGGCTGCCTGTTATCGGAGGAAAGCAGTATCTGCTCGTTGTTATTGCAGCTGTGATCGTCACGGTGTTCATGTATATCTACCTGAGATATACCAAGCACGGATATGAGCTCAGCGTCGTAGGTGAGAGCCAGAACACTGCTAAATACGTTGGTATCAACGTAGGAAAGGTAATCGTCCGTACACTCATACTGACAGGTCTGATCTGCGGATTCGTCGGCTGGCTGCTTGTAGCAGGAACCGACCATACTATGACGACAACTATTGAGGCAGGCAGAGGATTCCTCGGAGTCATGGTAGCATGGCTCGCGCACTTCAATCCGATCGGGATGGTGCTCTCCGGACTGCTGCTCGTATTCATGAGCCGCGGCGCGGGTGAGATCTCCACTACATTCGGACTCAACAAGTCGTTCGGCGACATACTTACTGGAATAATCCTCTTCTTCGTAATCGGAAGTGAATTCTTCATCAACTATCAGATACACTTCCGCAAATCGCACAGAAAGGAGGGAGCTGATGTTTAGTCTGGTAACATTCATTCCGAGAGCGATCGTACAGAGCATCCCGCTTCTGCTCGGATGCGTAGGCGAAACACTCAATGAGAAATCCGGAAGCCTTAACCTCGGTATCCCGGGCGTCATGTACGTAGGAGCGATCTGCGGAGTTATCGGATCGTTCATGTATGAGAACTCCGGTGCGGCGTTCAACCCTGTGATCGGTCTGCTGATACCAATAATATGCTGTATGCTGGGTTCACTGTTGATGGGACTGATATTCTGCTTCCTGACAGTTACTCTGAGAGCTAACCAGAATGTAACAGGTCTCGCTATGACCACGTTCGGCGTAGGCTTCGGTAACTTCTTCGGCGGATCCATTATCAAGCTGACTGGAGCTGAGGTTCCTTCGATCGCGCTTTCCGCTACGAGCAAGGCTTTCAAAGCAACGATCCCGTTTGCGGATAAGGCCGGTGTAGTAGGAGATCTGCTTCTGTCGTACAGCTTCATGACCTATGTGGCTATCGCAATAGCTATCATCACAAGCTATGTTCTGAAGAGGACACGTACAGGTCTTGAACTCAGAGCTGTAGGTGAAAACCCTGCTACAGCAGACGCTGCAGGTATCAACATCAACAGATACAAATACTTCTCGATATGCATCGGATGCATGATCGCGGGAATCGGCGGACTCTATTACGTACTCGACTACGCGAGCGGAGTATGGTCGAACGACGCGTTCGGTGACAGAGGATGGCTCGCCATCGCTCTGGTAATCTTCTCTATCTGGCGTCCGAACTGGGCTATCTGGGAGTCGATGCTCTTCGGCGGACTCTATATACTTTATCTGTACATCCCGACCGGCACAAACTTCGCCGTAAAGGAGATATACAAGATGTTCCCGTATATAGTAACCATCATCGTTCTTATCGCTATCAGCATCAGGAACAAGCACGAGAATCAGCCGCCTGAAGCTCTCGGACTGCCATACTTCAGAGAAGACCGATAGTAAATTATATTTCAGATAACACAACATGAAAGGCGCTTAACTGCGCCTTTCACTGCATACGCAGAAAGGAGGGGAGTCTTGAAATACGAAACATATAAGAAGCTGGCGCCTGCTGCACTGGGAAAAGTTAAAGCTGACCTCATTTTCAAGAACTGCAGTATTGTCGATGTTTTTACCGGCGAGCTCGTTGAGGGAAATATCGGCGTAAAGGATGGCATTATCATCGGCGTCTCAAGATCGATCCAGGGCAAGAAGGAGATAGATCTCAACGGTGCATGCATAGCGCCGGGATTCATAGATGCACACCTGCATCTTGAGTCAACGATGGTTGCTCCTGCAGAGCTGGTCGCAACGGCAGCAGCCTGTGGAACCACTACGTTCATCGTAGACCCGCATGAGGCCTGCAATGTGTCCGGAGCAGACGGCATACAGTACATTCTCGATCAGACTGAGAAGTCTGACGCCAACGTATTCGTCATGCTGCCTTCATGTGTTCCTGCAACGAATATCGATGACAACGGCTGCATGTTTGCGGCAAATGATATGTATCCGTTCGTTGGCAACGAACGTATCCTCGGCCTCGGAGAGGTGATGGATGATGATGCTGTAATTGATGGTGATCCGAGGATGTTCGCTAAGTTCGCGCTCTTCGATCATCAGACGATCGACGGTCACGCACCGTTCCTTCCAAACAGGAAGCTCTCGGCATATAAACTTGCCGGCGTAGATACAGACCATGAGGCGTCAACATTTGAGTATGCTCTTGAGGAAGCCAGAAGAGGAATACACGTTCATGTACGCGAAGGTTCCGCGGCACACAATGTAGATGACATTATAAGCGGTATTGTCAGAACAGGAATTGACACTGAGCACTTCAGCTTCTGTACCGACGATAAGCACATTGAGGACATCCTGAGAGAAGGCCACATCGTTTATAACGTAAGGAGAGCCGTAGAGCTGGGTCTCAATCCGTTCAAGGCTATTAAGATGGCCACCATCAACACTGCAAAGTGCTATGGCCTGAAGCATATGGGTGCTATCGCTCCTGGTTATCAGGCAGACTTCGTAATATTCGACAATATGAAGGACTTCAATGTGCTTGATGTTTACTTCAAGGGCAAACGCATCGACAGAGATGCTCCTGTGAAGGTCAAAAAGTGCCCGCCGCATCTTAAACACACGGTGAATATCAGCAAGGTACAGGCATCAGATTTCGCCCTGCCGATCAGATCAAATACAACACACGTCATCGGAATGGAGCCGAAGCAGATCGTGACAAACGATATCATTGCACATTTCCCGAAGACGGAGAACTTTGTGCCGCATGATGGCTACCTGAAGATCGCTGCTGTCGAAAGACATCAGAACAGCGGCAAAATAGGTGTTGCTGTTACCAAGGGTTACGGCATAAAGGGCGGAGCCATAGCATCGTCTGTTTCCCATGACTCGCACAATATCATCGTTATAGGCGACAACGACGAAGATATCGCGATCGCAGTAAATGAGATAGCGCGCGTACAGGGCGGTTATACCGTCGTAGAGAACGGCAAGGTCTATGAGACGCTGCCGCTTCCTATCATGGGTCTTATGACAGATGTCCACTTTAAAGAGGTAAACGAGAAACTGAAGGTGATGAAGGACAAGGCCTATGAAATGGGTGTGTCAGAAGACTTCGACCCGTTCATCACGCTCTCGTTCATGGCTCTTACGGTTATCCCTGAGCTCCGTGTAACTCCTAGAGGACTTTACAGAGTATCGGCTAAGGGATCCGGATTCATCAAATAAAAGTACTTGTAATGTAAAATGATCGGAAAGGCCGCAACTCCGGATATGACAAATTCCGGCGACGCGGCCGTTTCGTTGCAGACAGATAAGGAAATGAAGCAGAAAGAAGCAATAAAAATAGCTGAAACGCACTGGAGTTATCTCCATACAATACCTGAAAGTGCGCTTGAAGAGCATAAAACAACGGCATATATAAAAAAGATCTGCTCTGAATATCCGGTTGAACTGATAGATATCGGAATGGAGACTGGTGCAGTTTATTACCTCGATGCGGGGCGTGACGAGACGGTAGCTTTAAGAGCAGATATCGACGCGCTGCCAACAGAGCAGGGACCGAAGCATCTGTGCGGCCATGATGCTCACACGGGCACATTGCTTGGTGCAATGCACTATCTGTGTGCGGTAAGAGACGAGCTGCCATACAACGTGCTTTTTATATTCCAGCCTGCTGAAGAGGGTACAAGAGGAGCGAAAGCCATGCTTGATCACGGCCTGCTTGAGAAGATCCCTCAGAAACCTGTGCGCATATTCGGCATACATAACAGACCTGAGATAGACTGTGGAGATGTTGTAGTCCATAAAGGACCGTTGATGTCTGAAAAGAATATTTACAGGATCACATATACAGGCGTTCCGGGACATGGTTCGTTGCCTCATAAATGTGTCGACCCGATAATTGCAGCAGCTTCATTTGTTACCGGTTTGCAGTCCATAGTGAGCAAAAATGTTGATCCGTTCGAGCCGGTAATCTGCACTGTCAACAGCGTTACAGCCGGAGCACCGGACATTCCGGTCCCAAAAGATGCAGTTGTCACCGGCTATTTCAGATCATTCGATCATTATACACATAATAGAATGGAAGAACGGCTCAGAAAGTTTGCTGAGAGTACCGCTGAAGCATACGAGTGCGGATGCGACATAAGTATCGTTCATGCTGTTCCTGCAGTAGTCAATTCGGATGATATGTACCGCATAGCTCAGCGCGCAGCTGAAGCAGCCGTCGGGAAAGAACATATAGTAGACAGCAGGGCATGTCTGGCTTCAGAAGACTTTGCTGTATTTGGAGAAAAGATACCATCGTTCTTTTACTGGGTAGGAAGCGGAACTCCGGGCAAGACGTGCGCATCGTGGCACGACCCGGCATTCTGCGTTGATCCTCATTATACGGAAACAGCCGTGCCGGTGCTGTGCGCGTCAGCTCTGATGAAATAAACTAAAATAGTTTTAGCTTTGATTTGCAAAAAACAGCCCTTAAATGGGCTGTTTTTATTGATTTTGCGTTCATTTCGCGCCTATAATAATACAACGGTTTTAATTCTTGTAAACCGTAAAGCACTATCAAATAACGAGGACTGAGATGAGACTTATGAAGACAGAGGATGCCGTTGGGCAAGTTATATGCCACGACATCACACAGATAATAAAAGACGTTAAAAAGGACGCTATATTCCGCAAGGGACATATAATTGCGGAAGAGGACATACCCGTTCTTCTTTCGGTCGGAAAAGACCACATCTATGTCTGGGAAAACGACGAGACCATGATGCACGAGAACGAAGCTGCTGAGGTGCTTTGTGCCATCTGCAAGGGAGACAACATGAGCCGCGGCGGGGTCAAGGAAGGCAAGATCGAGCTCGCAGCAGAGTGTGACGGTGTATTCAGAATAGACCGTGAAAAGCTTATGGCAGTCAATTCATTCGGACAGATGATGATCGCCACACGCCACGGAGATTTTCCGGCAAAGAAGGGCGATAAGCTCGCAGGCACCCGCATAATACCGCTGGTCATAGAGAAGGAAAAGATGGTGAAGGTTAAGGCGGCTGCCGGCGATGAGCCGATCATGAGAGTCGAGCCATATATATTCCGTAAGGCAGGTATTGTAAGTACCGGTAATGAAGTTTTCTACGGACGTATAAAGGATGAGTTTACACCTGTCGTAAAGGGGAAACTTGAGGAGTACGGTGCCGAAGTCGCAGGCATAAGAATATCTGACGACAATAACGAAAACATAGAGAAATGCATCAGAGAGTTCATCGACGAAGGCTGCGATCTGGTGGTCTGTACCGGAGGAATGAGTGTAGACCCTGATGACAGGACTCCGCTGGCTATCCGCAACGTTTGCGGCACCGCCGTTACATACGGAGCGCCTGTGCTTCCGGGCGCGATGTTCATGCTCGCATATTACGGAGAAAACAACATTCCTGTCATGGGACTGCCGGGCTGTGTAATGTATGCCCGCAGGACTATATTCGATATAGTACTTCCAAGGGTAATGACCGGAGAGATACTGGAAAAGAAAGATTTCGACATACTCGGAGAGGGCGGCCTTTGTCTCAACTGCGAGGTATGCACTTTCCCTAACTGCGGATTCGGTAAATAAAAATGATGTTACGGTTCATGGCGCGCAGGATCTTAGCATAAATAATCATTATTGCTGCTGATTTCCACACAGGCTGGAAATTCCGGAAGGAAGGTTGTTATTATGAAGAAGATTTTAGCACTTGTCATGGCTTTTGCGATGATATTTGTTCTCGCGGCTTGCGGAGGTGGAAGCAGTGACAGCGAAGAAGCTGCACCGGCAGAAAAAACTGCAGTCAACATATTTGCAGCTGCATCACTCAGCTCTGTAATGGCGGACTTTGAGGCGTCTTATGAAGAAGCCAATCCGGATGTGGACATAATTGTCAACGCTGACAGCTCCGGAGCTCTTCTGACGCAGATACAGGAAGGAGCTCCATGTGATGTATTCTTCAGTGCTGCTCAGAAGCAGATGGACGAGCTCGAAGGAGCCGGAATGGTAGTCGAAGGTACAAGGACCAATGTTGTCAACAACCAGCTCGTAGTTGTCACTCAGCCTGACAGCGATACTGCTGTTACTGGACTTGCTGACATCGGCAACGCAAAGAGCATTGCTCTTGCGGACGGAAGCGTTCCTGTAGGCAAGTACACGAGACAGGCAATGATCAATCTTGGTCTCCTTGCTGAAGTCGAAGATCCTGCAGCGATCACGACACAGGAAGTTTCCGATCAGCTCGGAGGAGTTGAGATCAGCGAGCAGGGCAACGTGAGCAAGGTTCTTGCTGCAGTTGAAGAAGCATCCTGCGAAGTCGGAACAACATATCTTTCAGACACGATAGGACATGAAGACAGCATAAAGATCCTTGAGACCGTTGGCTATGATGTTACAGGCAACATTATCTATCCGGTTGCACAGATCGCGAATCCGGATGCTGATGACGCTGAGTCCGCAGCGGCAGCCGACTTCATCGCATACATTACTAACGATGATGCCAAGGCGCTTTATCAGAAGTACGGATTTGATACAGACGTAGAATAATAAAAGGGTAAGTGAACAGCTTTATTGAGTTAGCGAAAACACTGGACTGGAGTCCTTTATGGATATCCCTGAAGACCGGGGTCGTAGCGACCGTCATATCGTTCTTCCTCGGCCTTTGGGCTGCCCGCAAGGTCATTAAGAAGGATTACAGGGCAAAGTCTATCTTGGATGGGATACTGACCCTGCCCATGGTTCTTCCGCCGACCGTAGCGGGTTTCTTTTTGCTTCTTATATTCAGCCGAAGAAGGGCATTCGGGATCTTTCTGAACGACACCTTTGACATACAGGTCGTCCACACATGGCTGGGATGCATCATTGCTGCGACTGTAATAGCTTTCCCTCTGATGTACAGAAACGCCAGAGCGGCTTTTGAGCAGATCGATGCCAATCTGGTATATGCGGGACGTACGCTCGGCATGTCGGAGCTTTCCATTTTCTGGCGCATAGTAGTACCGACTGCCGGACCGGGAATAGCGAGCGGAACTATACTTACCTTTGCACGTGCAATGGGGGAGTACGGAGCAACCTCGATGCTTGCCGGTAATATTCCGGGCAAGACAGGCACCGTATCACAGAGAATAGCCATGGTCATACAGGATGGAGATTATGTCACAGCCGGATTCTGGGTCATCATTGTGCTGATCATTGCTTTCTTTGCAATTTTCCTGATCAATATGATCACGGGAAAACATATGAAGAATGTCAGAAAGTGGTAGGTGCGCGGCATGAAAAGACTTTATGCGGACATCCACAGAAGAATAGGCGGATTCGAACTGAACGTACTGATTGAAAGCGACGCATCCAGGATAGGTATTCTCGGCGAATCCGGAAGCGGAAAGAGTATGACGCTTAAAAGCATCGCCGGGATCGAAGCGGTGGACTCGGGTCATATAGAAGTAGACGGCAGGGTGCTGTACGATTCTTCGGATAAGATCGATCTGAAACCCCAGAAGCGCAATGTCGGATACATGTTCCAGAACTATGCGCTCTTCCCGACGATGAGCGTCATGAAGAATGTCATGGCGGGACTTGGCAGACCGACAGATGAAAACAGGAACAAAGCTATGGAAATGCTAAAGCGCTTCCGCATGGATGGCTTTGAAGATAAGCTTCCGGGTGAATTGTCCGGAGGCCAGCAGCAGAGAGTCGCCCTGGTACGCATCATGGTGACTGAGCCTGATCTTATCCTTCTGGACGAGCCGTTCTCAGCACTCGACAGCTATCTCCGTGACCGTATGCAGGTAGAGATGCTTGAAATGCTCGAAGACTATTCCGGACAGGTAGTTATGGTTTCACACAGCAGGGATGAGCTCTACAGGTTCAGTGAGGAGCTGTTCATCGTCAGCGAAGGACGCATTGTAAGACATGGTGATACAAGATCCGTCTTCAGAAACCCTGAAAAAGCTGCAGCAGCAAGGCTTACAGGCTGCAAAAATCTTTCTGCGGCAAGGCGGATCGATGAACATACCGTCGAAGCTCTCGACTGGGGGCTTACCCTTAAACTAAAAAGAACTGTGCCGTCGTCAGTAAACTGTGTAGGTTACAGGGCTCATTCCTTTGAGCCTGTGTGGGGAAAGGCCCGGGAGAACTGTGTAAAGTGCGACCTGATCAGAGTAGATGATCTGCCATTCGAGAAGAATTATTATATCCGCTCACACAGCAGCAAAGCTCCTCTATGCTGGTTTGTTCAGGGAGAGGAGCAGAGAATAATGGATGAAAGAGGACTTCCGGACTATCTGAAGCTGAAAGAAGATGCTATACTGCTTCTTGAGTGAATACCATGAAATTTTATGATGTTATAACTGAACTTAATATCAACCTCGAAAACCGTATGTTTACGGTCTGCGAAGGTGACTGCGCCGGAGAGAAAATGATAGTCTCAGCGGGTGAACCTGTCTGGATGAGTGATGAGTCCGGATTCTTTTCATTACATGCATCTGAAGCAATACCGGCTGAAGACGGAACCCTGACTGCGATCGGTGGGGAGCGGGTCTTCGCTGAGCTGCTTGGCAATGAGAAGAAAATAGTCATATGCGGAGCGGGCCACGTATCCATGCCGGTCATTGAGATAGCGAAGATGATGGGCTTCTATGTAACGGCTATAGATGACAGACCGCAGTTCGTGCAGAATGCTATGGATCACGGCGCAGATGAAGGTATATGCAGCGGCTTCGAAGAGGCACTGGCAGGGATCCATGGTGATCCGGATACGTTCTTCATCATCGTTACCAGAGGCCACATGTCGGATTCCGAGTGTCTGCTGAACATTGTCAATAAACCACACGCATATGTGGGCATGATAGGCAGCCGCCGCAAGGTGGGATTGGTGAAGCAGATGCTTACAGATAATGGTATCCCACGTGAGGTGATAGATTCAGTACATACACCGATAGGCCTTGATATCGGTGCTGAGACACCTGAAGAAATAGCAGTGGCGATTCTTGCTGAAATCATAGAGGTAAAAAACAAAACAAGAAAGAGCACGGGTATTCCTTCGGATATCATGAAAGCTCTCATGTCTGATGAGAGGGGGCCAGCTGTTCTTGCTACGATAGTTTCAAAGAAAGGTTCTTCGCCAAGGGCTGCGGGTACGCGCATGCTGGTAGAAGAGGGTGGTGTCATTACCGGTACAATCGGAGGAGGATGTGCTGAAGCAACGGTGATATTATATGCTGCTGAAGTGCTCAGGAATCTTGAAGGCATAGAAAAACACGAGGCGGCAAACCCCGTGATAATGAATGTGGATATGACCGGAAAAGATGTTGCTGAATCCGGTATGATATGTGGAGGGGCGATTGAAGTGCTTCTTGAAGTTGTATGACTTCGATCCGTCAAAGGCTGTCAATATCTCTCACCTCGTCCTCGCTTAAGGCTTCCACGAGAGTAATGTCACCAGAATGTGAGGCGATTATCTGGCGTCCGCCTGTATCACCCGACAGACTCATAAGTTCTTCTTTATAACGTGAAGAAAAGATCTTGGGATTGCACATCTTTCCCTGCCACGCAAGGGAAACGATGCCGGCAGTTCCTTTTTTATATGCCTCGATAAGCCGTCCAAGTGTAGCTGTTGTAAGTCCCGGCTGATCGCACACGCAGAACATATACGCGTCAGCATCACCAGCGGCCTCAAGTCCAAGCTGCATGCTGCGCGAGATTCCCAGATCCGGCCTGTCATTTCTTACTACATCAAAATCAGAAGCCATGGCAGCGATCTCGTCATACTGAGTAACGAGTATTTTCTTATATAAGTCAAGAGGGCGTACCGCATCGAATATGGATGTTATCATTGGACGCCCATCGTCCATTACATGCAGCAGTTTGTTGCTGCCGAATCTGGTGCTGTTGCCTGCGGCCTCAAGTATTGCTGCGATTCTTGGCTCTTCAGGCAGCAGCGACCCCCATGCACTCTGTATGCCCATGACTGCAAATATCTGTTGCAGTCTGTAAGCAGACGCCAGCCTGTCTATGTCGTCATCGACCTGATTCATGAACACGCGGAAATCTCCGCGAACGCCTTTCTGACCTCCGTCACGAGATGATATGATGGCATGAATCAGATTCATGTCAACGGTCTCGCGCTTCAATCTGTCAGGCAATTCATCTGCGCGGTATACGACGTCAGATGTCTTGCGGCCAAGTGCTGAAAGCCCGGCGACACAGACTGTGTAATCCGTATAATCAGGAATGACAGGTTCCCACTCAGCAGGCCACTTGAGCGGCATGCGGCGCGAACCGTCAGCCTCTATCAGCACTACATCTGCTTTCTCGGGCAGACTGTCGAGAATATCAACAGGAGGAGCCGTGACTTTGTCAGGCCTCTCAGGATCATCCGATACGACTATCCTGATACCGTCTTCTTCCATGCGTTCAGGACGGTACATGTGGGTCGTCGTGGTGATCACAACATTCTTTCCGGCAGCTGCAAGCTCACTTGCCCATGCAAAAATTAACGAGGTCTTGCCGCCCGCGCCTACAACACTTATTACTGCATGTTCAGGCAACCTGATCTGTAAGGCTTCAGTAATATTGTTTTGTTTTCCTCTGAAATTCCATAATTCCATATTTGTATTTTACAGTTGTGGATTTAAGCGGTCAACGGGACTATAATAAAATCATATTAGGGTATGAGACACTAACGGAGAATGGGGAGGAGGTTATATGAAAAAAGAGAAAAAGGTAAAAGACACAAGCGTAAGCGTTAGTAATGTCTATCAGTTGGAAGGCAGAGTACCTGTAAGCAGGGCGATCCCATTTGGTCTCCAACATGTTCTGGCTATGTTCGTAGCAAACGTTGCGCCGCTTATCATAATCGCTTCGGTTGCTGTATATGACGGCCAGCCGTTCAGCGCGGTCGAGACAGCAAGACTGATCCAGAACTGTATGCTTATAGCCGGAATAGGTACAATGGTGCAGCTGTATCCGGTGTGGAGGATCGGTTCGGGGCTGCCGATCGTCATGGGACTTTCTTTCACATTCCTGGCAGCAGCCATGTCAGCCGCTTCAAAGGATTACGGCATAATGGTCGGAGCTATCATAGTCGGAGGTATATTTGAAGGTATTCTCGGACTTACCGCTAAATACTGGAGAAAGATCATCTCGCCGCTGCTCTCGTCATGCGTCGTAGTTGCTATCGGACTCAGCATTCTTAATGTTGGTGTATCATCGTATGCATCATCAGGCAAATATCCGGTAGGCGCATGGCAGAACCTCCTGGTCGCTACCCTCACACTCATAGCTGCTTTGGTATTCCATATCAAGATGAAGGGCGTTGCGAAGCAGATGTACGTCCTCTTCGGTCTGATTTTCGGATACATCATTTCAATATTCTTCGGAATGGTAGATTTCGGCGCAATGGGTGACACAATAAAGGAGATGGGAGTATTCTCAATACCTGAGCTCTTCGCGTTCAAGCCGAAATTCCAGGCAGGTGCAATAATCTCATTCTGTCTGGTCTTCATGGTGTCCGCCGTTGAGACCATCGGTGACACGACAGCTGCATGTACAGGAGGACTTGGCAGGGACATCACCGAAAAGGAAGTCTCCGGATCTCTCTGCTGCGACGGATTCATGTCAGCCATCTCGGGCGGAGTGTTCGGCGTTTCACCTATTACATCATTCAGCCAGAACGTAGGACTCATCGCAATGACTCATGTAGTCAACCGCTTCTGTATTATGTTCGGAGCTCTGGCTATGATCCTCGGCGGACTGTTCCCGCCTATCGGAGCATTCTTTACAACATTGCCTGACTGCGTACTCGGCGGATGCACGGTAATCATGTTCGGTTCCATAATGATGGCAGGCGTAAAGATGATGATAGATGCCGGACTCGACAACCGCAACACACTGATAGCTGCAACTTCGCTTTGCCTGGGAGTAGGCGTTACTCAGGTAGATGGATTCTTTGATTATCTGCCGGCGATTTTCGGTGAGATCTTCGCGGGAAACATGGTTGCCGGAGTATTCGTAGTAGGACTCATCATGGAGCTTCTGCTGCCGCACGATCCTGCAAAGTACGAAGCATATGTAGAGCATGGACTTGACGGTATCGATCTTGATCCTGCACTTCTGCATAATCAGAATGAAGAAAAATAAGAAGCACCAGTAACACAAAAAATGAATGGCCGGCAGCAAAAAAACTGCCGGTTTTTATGTGCCTGAACGGTGCTTCCGGAGGGATTTTTTGTGATAAAAAACACAACCCAAAATTATTTTAGGTTTTTGCCCATATGTTCTTGTCTTGGTACAAACAAGCACTTATAATTGAATTGGAGAACTATAATATGGTGTTTCTTTATACGGGGTAGACTGATGAAAAACTACTATGACCGGACATGGAAAATAGGCGAACTTGCCAGGATGTTCGACATAAATGTACAGCTCCTCAGACACTATGATAAAGAGGGACTGCTGGTGCCGGAGATCCGGAATCCGCATAATAACTGGCGCTCCTATAAATACGACCAGATATATCCGCTTGGCATGATCCGTTTCCTCAGGCAGCTTGACTGTTCGCTTGAAGAAATAGGCTCTTTCATGCCGGGACGCAACCCGGATACTTCTGAAAAATACCTGAGACGACGCATAAAGATGGTACGTGCGAATTACGAGAAGCTGCTCAAAACGGAGTCGCTGATGAACGACAGATTCGCAATGATCAACCGTGAGATGAAATATGCTGCATTCGATCAGGTTTTTGTTTGCTCTGAAGATGAAATCTACTACATCGAGATCGGTGGTATTGAGGAAATCTTTGTAAACGAGCAGTTCTACCTGTATCCGACGCTCGTCTTTCACACGGGGGACAAAACAGCATTTGCGGTAATGATACCGGGTGAGGAGACCGCGAATTTCGACAAATACAGCGACAGGATACGCGTCCTTACACCTGATGAATATATGGTGGGATATCACAAAGGTCCTCACGAAAAGATCCGTGAGACATTTCATAGGATGCGCGATGCGGCGGAAGGTATACTCGACGATGGCTGCAGCCTGAGCGATACCGAGATATGCATTGACATTATCGATCAGTTTATTGAAGCAGATAAAAACAACTTTGTTACGAAGGTGATGATAAAGATCAACAGAGAGTAAGCACTATTCTCAGAAAGGAGGGCAGAGCATGTCCAACAAATACATAGGGCAGGCGGTAACCAGGCTCGACGCTTATGATAAAGCGAGAGGACGCATCAAGTACACTGACGACATGTGCGATAAAAGTGCACTCGTCATCAGGGTGCTCCATTCGACTGTAGCCAATGGCATCGTCAAGTCCATAGATACGAGCGAGGCCGAGAAGATACCAGGAGTAGTCCGCATCTTCACATGCTTCGACATTAAGGAAAAACACTATTTCCCGACTGCGGGCCATCCGTGGTCAACAGACCCGCATCATCAGGATATAGCCGACCGTCTTATTATGACGGATCATCCGCTTTTCTACGGAGATGATATCGGCGCTGTTGTAGCTGAAGATGAGGTTGCCGCTTCCCAGGCTCTGAGCATACTGGAAAAGAGTGTCGTATACGAAGAACTGCCTTTCGTACTCGATGCACAGGAGGCGATGGAGGAGGGAGCCCCGCTGCTCCACGAGAAGTTCCCGAATAACGTACTCGCTCATACCGAGATCCACATGGGGAGTGTAGAAGAGGCTATCAAGGAACCCGGACTTATAAAGTGTGAGGGCTGGTATGAGACGCAGCCTGTACAGCACTGCCACATAGAGAACTTCATATGCTATGCGTACGGAGAGGGCGACAGAACTGTGGTCGTATCGTCCACACAGATCCCGCATATCGCACGCCGTGTAATCGGTCAGGCGACAGGTATGGACTGGGGTAAGTTCAGGGTCATCAAGCCTTATGTTGGAGGTGGCTTCGGAAATAAACAGGACGTCCTCTACGAACCGCTGTGCGCATGGATAAGCATCCAGCTTGGCGGACGTCTCGTGAAACTCGATGTTCCTCGTGAGGAGACTTTCATCTGCAACCGTATAAGACATGCTATAAAGTATCACATTACATCATGGATGCGTCCTGACGGAAGCTTTGCTGCACGTACTTTCAAAGCATGGTGCAACAACGGAGCCTACAGCTCACATGGTCACGCCATTGCCGCCAAGGGACTCAATGCGTTCCCGCAGCTTTATCCTTGCGACAACATCGACGGTGAGACATGGACTGTTTATACAAACCGTTCGGTAGCCGGAGCCATGAGAGGATACGGAATGCCGCAGGCCAGCTACGCGTTTGAGGTGCATGCTGAGGATTGCGCGAGAGCTGTCGGAATGGATCCGCTTGAATTCCGCCGCAAGAACCTTATGCCTGTCGGATATTACCATGCATTCTCCAAGAACGAGCTGTATTCGGATACATTCAACCAGTGTTTCGACAAGGGCGCTGAGATCATTGGCTACTACGACAAAGTAAAGAAATATGCAAACCAGACCGGAGATATAAGGCGTGGAATAGCAGCATCCACATTCTGGTATAACACGGCTGTATACCCGATAGCTCTTGAGACATCGTCGTGCCGCATAGTCATGAACCAGGACGGATCGGTACAGTTCCAGCTGGGTGAGACAGAGATAGGCCAGGGCGCAGACACCGTTGCTGCTCAGATGATAGCTGATACGGTCGGCATCCCTCTCAACATGGTGCATCCGGTATCCTGTCAGGATACAGATGTCACGCCGTTCGGTACAGGTGTATACGCTTCAAGAGGAACATACACTCTCGGCTTCTCGGTAAGACAGACAGCACTGCTGCTCAAGGATAAGATACTCGAGGCTGCACATCAGTTCACACGCATGCCTGTCTATAACCTCGATCTGGTCGACGGAAAGATAATCAGGACGACTGACGGACGTGAGCTGATGACGATCGGTGAGCTTGCTCTTTCAAAGTTGTATACGACTGAAGGCTCACAGCATCTGACTGCGGAGTCCACATACCAGATCAAGTCAAATGCCTACTCATTCGGAGTCTGCTTCGCAGAGGTCGAGGTGGATATCCCGATGTGCCGCGTGAGATTGCTCAACATAGTGAACGTTCATGACTGCGGGCAGGTCATCAACCCTCTGCTGGCAGAAGGGCAGGTACACGGCGGTCAGAGCATGGGCATAGGATATGCCTTGTCAGAAAAGCTCCTGTGGGACGAAAAGACCGGCAGACCGCTCAATAACAACCTGCTTGACTACAAGATGTCTTCGTTCATGGATCACCCGAGACTGGTTGCAGATTTCGTGGAGAATTACGAACCTACGAGTGCATACGGAACAAAGGGACTCGGCGAGCCTCCTACATGCCCGGTAGCACCTGCAATAAGAAACGCTATCGGACAGGCGACAGGAGTTTATATAAACGAGCTTCCGCTGTCACCGCATACGCTCTTCCGCGAGTTTACGGATGCGGGACTCATAAATGATTCGTTTGCAGAAGAATAGAAGCAGTGAAAGGAGACTACAATGTACGACATAAAAGCACTTTATGAAGCTGAAAGCGTGCAGGATGCCATCAGACTGCTTCAGGAGCATCCGGAAGCGCAGATACTTGCTGGGGGCTCTGATGTTCTCGTTCAGATCCGCGAAGGCCGCAGGGCAGGATGCGAGTTCGTCAGCATTTACATGCTGGATGAACTCCGCGGAGTTTCGATCGATGAAGAGGAGAACATCTGTATCGGATCGCTGACAAGCTTCTCACATATCACGAATGACCCGATCATTCAGAAATACATAAACGTACTCGGCGAAGCCGTTGACATGGTAGGAGGTCCGCAGATCAGGGCGATCGGAACCATCGGCGGCAATACCTGCAATGGTGTAACTTCGGCGGATTCCGCTTCTACGCTAACAGCCTGGGAGGCCATCATGGAGCTTACCGGTCCGGACGGAGTAAGACGCGTGCCTATCAAGGACTTTTATATCAAGGCAAAAGTCGTTGACATAAAGCCGGGCGAGATCCAGACCGCGATTCTGATCCCAAAGGAATCATATGAGAACTGCTACGGTCACTACATCAAATATTCCATGAGAAATGCTCTCGATATAGCGACCACAGGCTGCTCCGTCAATGTAAGGCTGAGCGAAGACAAGAAAACCTTTGAAAGAGTCCGTGTAGGATACGGTGTAGCATCACCTATCCCGGTACGCGCTCCAAGCGCTGAGGAATTCATAAACGGCAAAGAGATAACAGAGGAAAATATTAAAAAATTCGCAGAGACAGTGCTCCAGGACATCAATCCGCGTAACAGCTGGCGTGCCGGAAGGGCGCTTCGCCGTCACATTTCGGTAGTCATGGCTGAAAGAGCTCTGCGTGAGTGCATAACCCTGGCAGGAGGTGAGATAAATGGCTAAACAGTATAAAGTGGTCCACTGCACTGTCAACGGCAAGGAGATAGAACAGATCGTTGACGTACGCTCGTCACTCACGGACATGCTGCGTAATGACCTTCATCTGACCTCAGTCAAGAAGGGCTGCGAAGTGGGAGAATGCGGCGCATGCACCGTTATCATCAACGGCGAGGGCTTCAACTCCTGCATCTATCTCGCAGTCTGGGCAGAAGGCAAGGAGATCTGGACTCTCGAAGGGCTTACGGGTCCGGGCGGAGAGCTTTCGGATATCCAGCAGGCATTTGTCGATGAAGGCGCCATACAGTGCGGATTCTGCACACCGGGCTTCATCATGACAAGCTGGGAGATAGTCAACTCAGGAAAGGAATATACAGATGACGAGCTCAGGAAGGCTCTTTCGGGACATCTCTGCAGATGCACCGGATATGAGAACATCTTCCGCGCCGTCAAGAAGACCATGCTGAGGCATCTCGGTAAATTCGAAGAGGCTGAACTGGTCAATTCGCAGGGCATCACGGAATATCCTGAACCGATGCCTTTCAAATAGGGTACAGGAACAAAAAGGAGATTAATCATGGCAACTCAACTGTTAATGGCAAAAAGCCCTGAAGAGGCGATCGGCGCAAAGAATGCGTCGGCAGTCTTCATCGCAGGCGGGACTGAGGTCAACCGTCTCGGTTCTGATGCCGCAGCAGCTGCTGATACGCTGATCTCGCTCAAAAAGTGCGCCGGTCTCAATATGATAGAAGATACCGGCGGCAAGATCCGCATCGGAGCAATGTGCACTTTCCAGCAGATCGTCGAATCTGAGAAAGTGCCTTCATATCTGAAGGAAGCGGCTCTTTTCATGGCTTCGCGTACGAAACGAAACATGGCGACTATAGGCGGCAACATCGCTGCACTCAGAGATGACTCGTATATGCTGCCTGTACTTTTCGCTGTGCACGCTGAGCTTGAAGTGCTCAAGGCGGGCGGAACGGAAAAAATGTCTGCCTATTCCTACATGGAAGCTGCGGAAGCAGGCGGAGACATGCTTATTACGGCAGTCATCGTACCGAAAAACATGAAGGTAGTATCAAAGCGCTATGCAAACACTGCGCAGAGCCATGCG
>JBGUKU010000032.1:0-15047 GCA_045114615.1 Anaerovoracaceae bacterium | reverse complement strand
GCGTCCGTCGCTGAGTCTGTCTACTTCTTCCGCGAATTTCTCGGCATAGATCTGAGTGACGGTATCTTCCGGGCTCGCTGTCGCGAGAGGGTAAGCGTATCTCTGCTCTCCGTCTTTCTTGCCGCACGCTGTCATAAGCATTCCTATCATCAGCACGCTGATGAATATGACTGCGATGCGGAGGTGTTTATGATTCATTCTTTTCATTGCACACCTCCTAGAGCAGCACCAGCGAGAATGCCGGCACGAATGTGAACAGCAGCAGAGCTACAAGGAAGAGTCCTATCATAGGCAGAGCCTTCTTTGCGATCTCCATGACCGGAACGTCCGTCAGCGCGCTGGCTACAAAGAGGTTGACTCCTATAGGCGGAGTTACGAATCCTATAGCCAGGTTGACTACCATTATCACACCGAACTGGATCGGGTCCATGCCGATGCCCTCCGCTATAGGCAGGAGTATCGGTGTAAGGATAAGGATAGCCGGTGTCGTATCCATCACCATTCCCACAAGGAGCAGGAACAGGTTGATGACCAGCAGTATCACGACCTTGCTTGAGAAGTTTCCGAGTATGAACGAGCTGACCGTCTGAGGCACCTGCATGAGCGTAAGCACTCGTGAGAATGCTGTCGACGCTGCCAGTATGAACAGTATCGGAGTGAAGGTCTTGATCGCCTCAACAAGGATGCCCCACAGGTCTTTTACCTTGATCTCCTTGTATATGAACAGGCTGACAATCAGCGCGTAATATACCGAGATGACGGCAGCCTCAGTCGGAGACGTGATGCCGGAATAGATGCAGCCGAGTACAATCACAGGGCTGAGTATGGCCCAGAAGCTCTCCTTGAAGACCTTGCCGAAGCCTTTCTCATGCAGCTTTCCAATCTCCGCCTGTATCCTGACCTTATCTTCGCCGTTCTTTTTGCAGAAGAACACGGCGTAGCCCATCAGGAGAGCTGCGATGACGAGTCCCGGGATTATGCCCGCGAGAAACAGGTCGCTTACCGATGCTCCCGACGCCATTCCGTACATGATGAACGGAATGCTTGGCGGTATGATGACGCCCAGTCCGCCGGCGACCGCTACGACAGAAGTCGAAAAGGTCTTGTCGTAGCCCAGCCCGATCAGGATCGGGATGGTCATGCTGCCTACGGCAGCGACGGTCGCCGGAGCCGATCCGGAGATGGCTCCGTAGAACAGACATGTGATGATGACCGCGCACGGCATGCCCGCTGTGAACCTTCCGAAGAAGTAAGCGAATATGTCGAATATCTTGCGTGATATGCCTCCCTTGGCCATGATGATGCCCGACAGAACAAACATCGGTACAGCCAACAGCGGGAAGCTGTCCAGTCCTCCGAACATCGCCCTGATGAGATATTTTGCTCCCACCGTGAACGACGGATCGAAGATATGAGGCAGCACGGCAGTTATGCCGAGCGTGATGCCCACAGGTATCGCTATGATAAGGAATACCACAAACAGTATGAACAATAATCCTACCGGCATGGCTACTCCTTTCCGGCCTCGGCCGACGCGGCCTGGCCTGCTTCGATAAATGACTCAGGAGTATTGCGTTCCGGGTGAGCCGGGTCATAGACGTTCTGTCCGAGAGAGACTCTCAGCTCTATGATCCATCTCTGGATTATCCTGAACGCTACCAGTACGAACGATACGAAAGGCGCTGCCTGTATGTAATACATCGGTATCCCGAGGGCAGGGCTCACCTGTCCGCTAGTCACGGCCGACATCATATACGAGAAAGCGAACGGTATCATGTAGAAGAAAAACGCCAGCTCTATCGTATGATTGACGACCTTGATTATCGCCTTGGTACGTCTTGAAAATTGCGCCACGAACTGTTCTATCTTGATCGAGATGCACCTCTTGGTGCAGTAGCTTACGCTCAGGAAACCTGCCCAGATGAACAGATATCTTGTGAGCTCCTCGGTCCACGACAGCGATGCCTTGAGAGCAAACCTCGAGAAGACCTGTACGCCCATTATCACCGCCATTGCCAGCAGCAGCAGGGTCAGCAGGAATTCCTCCAGATTGTGATCAAGCCATTTTATTGCTTTCGTCATGGCTTTTACCTTTCTTTACAGCGCTCCGTGCAGCAGTGTAAGTACCTGCTTGAGATCCTCGACTCCCATCTGTCCCGGCGCGGAAGCCTTTGCGGCAGCTCCGAATGTCAGAGCCGATCCGAAGACCTCGCCTGCAAGACGGCTGATAACGCCTGTGCCTGCCATGGACATCGTGATGATAGGACGGTCAGCGTACTCGTTTGCCATCTCTTCTGTGGCAGCGAGCAGTGTCAGAACGTCTTTCTTGTTCTGAGGCATGACCGCGATCTTAGGGATGTCAGCTCCGAGATCCTGCATCTTGCGGAGACGTCCTACAATATCATCCTTGTCAGGAGTCTTGAAGAAATCGTGGTTGGATGCTACTACCTTGACGCCTGCAGCGTGAGCTCCGTCGATGATCTTCTTAACGATCTCATCTCCGGTGAACACTTCTACGTCTACCAGGTCTACATAACCTGTCTGAGCAGCCTTGATGTTGATGTCTGCATAGACCTCATCCTCGATGGCCTTCTCTCCGCCTTCCTTGGAAGTACGGAAAGTCATCAGAATAGGTGTATCTCCGAGAACCTCGCGGAGGCCCTTCATAACATCCTCGAGAGCAGCGAAGTCGAATACGTTCTCGAACCAGTCGATTCTCCACTCCACTACGTCTGCAGGAAGCTTTGTTATTGCTTTTGCTTCTTCGAGGATGGCTTCCTTTGTTACTCCTACGATAGGTACGCAGATCTTAGGCATGCCTTCGCCGATAACAATATTTCTGACCTTAACAGTGTTCATAGTTTTCTTCCTTTCCGTTAAGCATGTGAACGATTATTTGTCAGCAGCTGCGAGCATCTTGCTGTAGTTCATGTTTACGAATACTCCGAGCAGTACTCCTACTGCTGTCAGTACGATGTTCATCGTCATAACGCCGGATGGAGTCATCGATGCAGCAGCTGTCAGAATCGTGTAGTTACAAAGCGAAGAAGCGATCATTACGAGAGCTGTAACAGTTCCCTTGATCTTAGGGAAGAGCATGTTGCAAACAGCTGTAGCGATCTGGAGAAGTCCGCCTGCTCCGGCCCATCCGATAACGAATGATCCGACTTTCATCATTCCCTGCGATGGCACCATCAGTACAGCTACCATCATGAGAGCGCAGATTGCCGGATAAACCATGATGAATCTTACGTCCTTGACCTTCTTTGTCAGAGCAGCTGTTACGATAAGGCCGATCATTGTACCTGCTGAGTAGAATGTCTGCATGATTCCCGGTTCAGCCCAGCCTACAACGTCCTTAGCGTAGTTCTGTGCGCAGTTCAGCCAGAGCTGGAATGTACCTGTGCATGTGAATCCGATGAGGATCATTGCGATCGAACCAGCGGAGAAGTTTGCTTTCTTGATTCCTTCGATGAGGCCTTCCTTCTTCTCACCCTTTGCGTCTGTATCCGGCAGAGGGAAGAACAAGATCAATGCCATGAGGACGAGGTAGCCGATACCTACTACGTAGAACAGCTTATTGTATGTAACAAGTCCGCCTGCAGTCTGGCCTACAGCGATTCCCAGGAAGAACGGGAGAAGCAGCTGCGATCCGGAGATAGCAAACTTGATTCCCATTGTTGCAACGCCAGGAGCCTTGTTGATGATTTCAGCAACAGCAGGATAGATACCTGTGTCGAGGAACGAGTTCGCAATACCGCCGATGATAGCGCAGATGTATGCGATTCTGTATCCTGCTCCGCCGCCTGCATTGAATGCCATAGCGAGACCAATCAGATAAACTGCATATGCAAATCCGCCGAATGCTGTCGAGAATCTGCGTCCGAGCTTATCAGAAAGAGGACCTGCGAATGGAAGAGCGATAAGTCTTCCGAGTCCGAGAGCAGCTGCGATAGCTGTGATAGCCATAGCCTCAATGTTCCAGCTTGCAGCAAGGGCTTCCTTGATTACAGCCTGGCCAAGGATGGAGCAGCCGATACCGTGCAGGAAGTAGTTCAGATAAAGAACTATTACACTTGGTAAATACTTTTTGTTAGTCATGATAATTTCCTCTCATTTTCCATATATCTTTTGATTTGTTTTAACTTAGTCATCGTAGCTGATGCCGAGGACTTCCTTCATGTGCTCGATAGGCATTGGCTTGCCTGTCCAGAGCTCGAATCCGGCAGCTCCCTGGAAGAGCATCATGCCAAGGCCGTTCATGGTCTTGCAGCCGACTTCCTTGGCCATCTTTCTCATCTTTGTCAGAAGGCATCCGTAAGGAACGTCCACAACGATGAGTTCAGGTCTGAAGAAGCTCTTGTCAGGAACAACGGAAACGTCCTCGAGCGGCTTCATGCCTGCGCCTGTAGCGTTTACGAAGAGGTAGCTGTCTGCCATCTCTCTGCGGAGAGCTTCAGTGTCAGCGAGGTCAAACATCTTTGCTTTGCAATTCGTGTTCTCGTTGATCTTCTTGACTGTGTCCTCTCCTACTTCATAGAACTTATCCTTGATGTTGAAGATGGAGATCTCAGCAACTCCGTCAAGAGCGGCCTGTATCTCGATAGCTGTAGCAGCGCCGCCGGCTCCTACGATAGTCATCTTCTTGCCGATAGGATCGATGTCGTTATCCTTGATGGCTGCCATGAAGCCGATACCATCAGTGATGTATCCCTTCAGATGACCGTTATCGTTGACGATCGTGTTTACTGCTCCGCAGAGTTCTGCTGCAGGGTCGAGTTCGTCAAGGTACTGGCCTACCAGCGTCTTGTTAGGCATGGATACGTTTGAGCCTCTCATCTTGAGAGTGCGGATGGCCTTTACAGCGTCCTCGATCTCATCTGCACCGACTTCGAATGCGAGATATGCATAGTCAGCGCCTACTTCTGCGAACGCTTCGTTCTGCATAGCAGGCGAGCTGGAGTGACGGATAGGATAAGCCATAAGTCCGATGAGTTCGGTATGTCCTGTGATTCTTTCTGCCATTTTTATTTCTCCTTTGTTTGATCCTGTGATCTTTTCAGGCTTTTTCAGCCTCTTCCGGGATAATGTCTCTGATTCACCACAAGCCAGAAGACAACATTGTTAAAACAATAACTATTTCTTGACTATATTTTAACTATCTTTTTTGATAGAGTCCAATATCATATATTGCAATTATTGATAGCCTAAATGTATCAATCGTATATGCTTTGTGATAATATGTTTTTACAGAACGGAAACCGTTAGTTTAAGCGCAAAAGAGGTGCAGAATGACTCTTAACCAGCTCAGATATTTCCAGGCAGTCGCCAGGGCTCTGAACTTCCGGGCCGCTGCAGAAGAACTGTACATCTCACAGCCGTCTCTTTCCCGCTCGATAGATTCACTCGAGCAGGAGCTTGGTGTTCTCCTTTTTGAACGCGCAGGAAGGGGGATATCCCTTACCGGAAGCGGCAGGCTGTTTCTTGAGTACACCAACCGTATTCTCGACGAGTGTGATGTAGCCGTATATAAAATGAAGGAACTTTCGTCGACAGGCGGCCGCATAGACATCGGATACGTCTTCCCTCTGGCTAATTACTACATCCCCCACAAGGTGCGGTCCTTCCTTGACATGCCGGAGAACGAGCATGTGACCTTCGGTTTCAACCAGAACAGGACCTCATCGATCATAAGAGACATAAAGAACGGCAAGCTGGATGTCGGATTCTGCGGATATTCTGAAAATGAGGAAGAACTTGAATTCGTCCCTATCCTGAAACAGGAGATGGTAATCATCACTTCAAACGAACACCCTCTCGCCGGCAAAGCCAAACTGTCGATAAAGGAACTCGATAACTATCCTGTCATCGGCTACGACCGCTTTTCAAATCTCGGAGGATATACAAAAAGGCTATACAGAAATCTGGGAATAAAGCCGGACATAGTCTGCGAGTGTTCAGATGAGAACGCCATACAGGCGCTGGTAAGAGAGCAGTTCGGGATAGCCCTGGTAGCCAAGGTCGACATCCTGAACGACAAGTATCTGAAGATCCATAGTGTGTCAGACGTCGATCTGATCCACTATGTCAACGCGGTATGGCTGAAGAACCATTATCTGATGCCTGCCACAAAGCGCTTCATAGATTTCATGATCAGCGAGTCCGAACTGGATCCGAAAGAGGTAAAAGCTATTATTTAACACATAGTATCAATATTCCTTATTTGATACCTTCAGGCTATCAAAAACGAGCAAGAAAGATATTTTTCTTTTGCTCGTTATTTATTTATCATATAAGTACCACAAGACAGTATGATGACACTTGGAGGGATCAAAACATGAAGAAAGATTACCCAAAGATCTTTGAGCCAATCACAGTAAGAAAGACTGTATTCAAGAACAGAGTAGTCATGACCCCGATGGGCACTAACTACGCTGATCCTGACGGCGGCATCAATGACGATCATATCAATTACTACAGACTCAGAGCCAAAGGCGGCACGGGCCTCATCATCGTAGAGAACGTCTGCGTAGACTTCCCTACAGGCTCCAACGGAACAAGCCAGCTGAGACTCGACCATGACATGTTCATGCCAAAGCTCTACAAGCTGACAGAAGCAGTCCATGGCGAAGGCGGACTCATTGCCGTACAGATCAACCACGCGGGAGCATCTGCTTCATCCGCGCGTACCGGCGTCCCGACAGTTTCATCCTCGACAGTTCCGTCAAAGCTCGGCGGCGAGGCTCCTCGTCCACTCGAGAAAGATGAGATCGAAGCTATAGTCAAGAAATACGGCGAAGCTGCTAAGCGCGCTGTACAGGCAGGATTCGACGCTATCGAAGTCCACTGCGGACACTCCTACCTCATCAGCCAGTTCCTCTCGCCTATCTACAACAAGAGAACTGACGAATTCGGCGGAAGCGCTGAGAACAGGGCGCGCCTTGCCAGAATGGTCATCGACGAAGTCAGAAAGCAGGTAGGACCGTTCATCCCTATCCTTGCCAGAATAAGCGCTGACGAGTTCCTCGAGGGCGGCAACAACCTAGACGACTGCCTCGAGTATCTGCAGTACTTCGGAGACGAGGTCGACGTATACAACGTATCCGCGGCTCTCAACCCATCCCTGCAGTATCAGATCGACAGCAACTGCTATCCTGACGGCTGGAGAGCATACCTCGCAAAGGCTGTTAAGGAAAGATTCGGCAAGCCGGTTGTCACGATGGGCAACATCAGAGACCCTAAGGTAGCCAACGACATCCTCGACAGAGGCGACGCTGACTTCATCGGCATCGGCAGAGGACTGATCGCTGACCCTGACTGGGTAAACAAGGTGGAATTCGGTGATGTGTGCGACATCAGAAAGTGCATCAGCTGCAACATCGGATGCGCGGGCAACCGTATCCAGAACAACAGACCTATCAGATGCACAGTCAATCCGGCTGTCATCGAAGGTGAAGAGTATAAGAAGCTCAAGGTCAACAAGCCATGCAACGTTGTCGTTATAGGCGGCGGTACTGCCGGAATGGAAGCCGCATGCACAGCTGCGGAAGTAGGCTGCACGGCATTCCTGATCGAGAAGACCGATCACCTTGGCGGACTCGCGTATGAGATCTCGAAGTTCCCTGACAAGAGAAGACTCAGAGACTTCCCTGATTACCTCGAGAGAAGGATCAAGAAGCTCCACAACCTGCACGTGTTCCTGAACACAGAGGCTACCCCTGAGTTCATCAGGACTCTGAATCCGGACATCATCGTGAACTCCACAGGCTCACTGCCTCTGATCCTCCCTATCCCGGGACTCAAGGAGAACGTAGGCAAGGGCAAAGTGCAGACAGTACTCGGCGTTATCGACAATCTGGACAACTATCCTGAGGACTGCACAGGCAAGAAGGTCGTTGTTATCGGCGCCGGCGCCGTAGGACTCGATGTAGTGGAATTCTTCGCGCCTAGAGGAGCGGACACCACGGTAATCGAGATGCTGCCGTATATCGTCGGACCGGCACTTGATCCTATCACAAAGGTCAGCATCGTTGATCTGATGAATAAGTACAACGTACACCAGAGACCGTCCACAGCTCTTCAGGAAGTAAAGCCTGACTGCTTCGTGGTCAAGAATCCGGACGGAAGCATGGAAGAAGTTGAGTTCGATTACGGATGCATCTGCATGGGACTCAAGTCCAACAATCCGGTACTCGACATGCTGAAGGAAGAGTTTGCTGATGTCGAACTGATGAACATCGGCGACTCCAAGAGACAGAGAAGGATCATCGAAGGCACTGAGGAAGGACGTGCAATCGTTAAGGTTCTTGAAAAGAAGGGATTCTTCTGCTAATTTCTTCAATATAAACAAACAAAAAAGCTCAATGCGATCACCGATCGCATTGAGCTTTTTCTTTTATTATCTTTTACATCATGTCTATTCCGTTACGGATGAGCATGTCTCTTATCTCATAGTTCAGTATACTGCGTACCCTGCGCATTTTTGATTCTTTGCACTCTGCCCTGACACCAAAGGTTATGCTTCCTACATTGATAGCACTTATTCCGGTAAATGTCGGATCGCTGAGGATCTCTTTGTGCCTTGCCCGTATCTCAGGGAGTTCTGCCCAAAGAAGCTTTTTCAGTTCTTCGGTATCCACACTATTTTTAACAGTGAATTCTGCAATGCACCACGAGTTGCTTCTTGAGAGATTGTTGATCTTATGGATATCGCTGTATCTGACGACCTTAAGATTGTTATCGTCGCCAAAGAGTTTTAAGGTTCTTACTCCCAGCTCCTGCACTGTGCCTCTAACGAGGCCATCGATCTCCACTATGTCCCCTACCTGGAATGCTCTTTCAAATATCAGAGATACCCCGGAGAATACATCAGCAACTATATCCTTTACGCCAAGTGAAACAGCCAGACCTATTATACCTACAGATGCGAGGAGTGTTGCAGGATCAAAGCCAAGATACAATGCCGAATAGTATATCACTGCCGCAACCACGACATAACTCAGAACGCTTTTTACAAGTCTCGCAACTGTTGCCCCTCTTGTATCCAGCAGATCTGCTGCAACTCCGATGACAAACGATAAAATGCTCCAAACGACCGCCACACCGCAGATCATGAATATCACCCTGGCAGCGGCGAACAGGTTGAGCCCTCTGTTCCAGTTATCGCTGAAAATATATGGAATAAGGCTGTCATTGTGATCTGCGCTTGCTGAATTTAACGCCAGGAAACCTATAATAAGGATACACACCCCACCCAGTAAGTTGAGTACCAGTCTTGCTTTTGCTTCAGGAGTGTTTGCCCGTTTGAGATACGGGAACCTTGAAAGCCAGTCCGGACTGTTGTCTGTATCCTGACCCCTGTATTCTTTCGAAGCGCTTTCAGCATAGATCATATCATAATCCTTCATAAGAATTTTTGTTATTACAATCAATGTCAGGAGGAATCCTACAGCTTCGATAAGCCCGAAAGTAAACATTCCTTCACGCAGAACCGAAGCCTTTACGATATAGTAGAACAGCTCACCATTTATCTCGTCGGATGCTCCATAATAAACATCATTGTCCAGAGTAAACTCTCCCAGGAAATTGTCTCGTATCTCCGCTTCTTTCATTCCCAGCTCAAGAGGATTTCTGCCATATAATGATTTATTGGAGAAAAACCTGATTATTCTGTCCTTATCAAGGAGCATAAATCCGTTATATGAAGAAACAAGTGATGAAATCAGGTCATCGGAATCTTTGAAGTAAGATACTCCTCTTTCAGCTGCCGTAGGGTAAGAGATTACCAGGAGATTGTAACCTGCATCTTCGTTGAGCGAAGGCATGCGTACTCCTACAAGATCACTTTTTGCTCCTGTAACATTATCAGTAACATTTTCAAGATATACTTCCTCACTTCCATTAAGCACTCTTCTGAAGGAATGCATGTCTGAAGAATTAAGGCCGCCTATGTGCATGTTTATATACGATGAATCGGTCAGGATCTCTTTTCCATCCTGGTCATAAATCATTATATAATTGGCTGAAAGAACATCTTTATATTCCCCGAGCTGTTTCTTAGTTCGGAGCTGAGGATCACGATAAATGGCATCGGCAATTATTTTTGCATGTTTTGAAGCTGTTGACTTCTGTTCATTCTTTTTGAAATCAGTAATGAACCGGTTATCTTCATCCAGCTTTTCTATTGCTGAAAACGTATTCTGAGCATCCCAGGTAACACTGTAAAGAGTTCCGATGGCGCTCGAGAACATTCCGACAAACAAAACAATTGTGACAGCAAGTATACAGAATGTAGTAATTCTGCGTTTTACGAGTTCAGGGTTGTATTCATTGATCTTTCGCTGCGAAGCTTTTCCGCTCGCAAGCAGTTTCTTGACCTCAGTTATCCATACAACCTGTATCACAGCCAGAATGATCGCGACCAGCGCGACCAGCATAATCACACTCGAAGAATCTGACAGGACTTCAGATCGTGAAAGAAAGAGCACCAAAGTATATCTCTCGTCTGCTGATCTGGCCATAACATAGTATGGAGCATATTTTTCAAGATATGCGTTCAGAGCTTCTTCATCCAGCCCGTTACTGTCCCTCAAATCAGGGATCTCCAGATCACTATTGTAATAAACGTATCTGCCGTTTTCGTCCAGCAGAATCGCCTTGCCGTCAAAAGCATCCTCCATCTCGCAAAGTGCATAGGATGCATAATCGTCAGATCCCTCACTTGCATAACAATCCTTTATCGCATAGTAACCATTGCCGATGCTGCTGAACGCAGTATACATCCGCCAGTCAGCGCCTCTCGATGTATCTATAACGCCCTGGCCCGTTTTAAGGGCATCAGCCGTTAACAGGGGATCGTTATCAACACCCGCCGGAAATATTACCTTGTCGCCTTCAACTTTTACGGCGTAGGAATTATTATAATCTTCAACAGAACTGTCCAGGAAGCCCTCATTGTTCACCTTGTCCCTAAGGGACAGAGCTCTGAAATACACATCAGCAAGTGCAGCGCTTCTGTCTTTTTTGACTTCGTTGTCTATCGCAAACGTCAGCTGCTCTATCGAAGCCTGGATTCCGGTCTCAATGCTCGGATAATAAGAAAAACTACCGCCTTTATAATAAGAGCGGCAGCTTTAAAACTTCGTTTTTTCAGTGACGTCAGCATTGCAGTACACGAGTTTGAGAGTATTCCCAAATCAGCTCTTCCAGTGTCTGATACAGATGTTCAGGATCCACAGGTTTAGACAAGTGAGCGTTCATACCCACCTGCAGTGAACGCTGAACATCCTCATCAAAGGCATTGGCAGTTAAAGCAATTATTGGTATCGTTCTGGCATCCGGTCTGTCCAGAGCCCGAATAGCTGCTGCTGCCTCCAGACCGTCCATTTCAGGCATACGCACATCCATCAGGATCGCATCATAATAGCCGGCCTGACTGTTCTCAAACATTTCCAATACAACCCTGCCGTTTTCAGCATGATCGATTTCCGCTTCCCGTAAGAGAATGATCTGTTTCATGATCTCTGCATTGACGAAGACGTCCTCAGCCATCAGGATCTTTCTGCCTTTAAGCTCAGCCCGCTTTTTTTCCTTAAAGAGGCTCATATTATTTTTCCGGGCGATTCTCTCCAGCTCATCAAGCACATTAGACGCAAACAGAGGTTTTGCCAGGAAACTGTCGACACCGCTGTGTATCGCCTCGTCCATGATCTCATCCCAGTTGAAAGAGGTCAGGATAATGACTGTCGTTTCCTTGTCATATTTCTTACGTATTTCCCTTGCCACTTCAACTCCGTTCATTCCCGGCATCTTCCAGTCAAGCAGGACAAGGTTATAAGGCTCATGCTTTGCATGCTGCACTTCCAGCATATGCAGGGCAGTCGATCCATCGTAACAGGTATCAGCCTTGATCCCCGCTTCATCCAGCACGATCCGTGCGTGTTCAGCCGCGATCTCTTCGTCATCCACCACCAGTACCCGTATTTCCTTCGGATTCAGAGAGTATGAGGACAGACCCTGGTGATCGCTGTTATTCAGAGTAATGGTTACTGTAAACTCTGTGCCGACGCCTTTTTCAGATTCGACAGAGATCGTACCATTCATCAGCTCAACGATATTTTTCGTAATGGCCATACCGAGACCGGTGCTGCCATATTTGCTGTTCCTGCTGCTGTCTTCCTGTGTAAATGTGTCAAATATTTTCGGGATGAATTCCTTATCCATACCGATACCGGTATCACTGATACAGAATTTCAGGGTCGTATGATCTCCGTATACGGCTGTGCGCTCCACCGTCAGTGTGACAGTCCCCGGCGCGTCCGTAAACTTGATCGCATTCGACAGGATATTGATCAGAACCTGCTTTAGCTTCATGTCATCGCCGATATAGTAATCACTCACACCGCCAATTACATTACACTCATAATGCAGTCCCTTTTCTTCACACTGGGACATGACCATAGTATTGATCTGCTCCAGCATATCGCGGAAGAAAAATTCTTCCTTGCGAATAACCATCCGCCCGGATTCGATACGGCTCATGTCAAGTATATCGTTGATCAGACCCAGCAGGTGCCTCGCGCTTCCGCCAATCTGCTCAAGATAATCACGCGTTTCGTCAGAGAGCGATTCGTTGCGCAGAGCCAGGCTGTCCAGTCCTATAATGGCGTTCATAGGCGTGCGGATCTCATGGCTCACACTTGACAGGAATGCTGTCTTCGCCTTATTTGCCTCCTCTGCTGCCGCCAGAGCCTCGCCGAGTGCCTGGTTCTTTGCCATCGTATCGCGCATTTCGGTATCGATGACCGTCAGACCCAGACCGACCGCGTGGACGATATGATCTTCACGGTTTTCGGCATGCCTCACGCCTGCCATGCGTATCATCTCGTAATATTCCCTTCCGTTACGCTCTGCCAGATAACGGTAGGCTATGATCAGGTCATTTTCGAGTGCTTTACGCACGTTGCCGGGATCGATGAATTCCAGGAAACCCTCCCTGTAGTTCTCAGCAACAACATTGTTCGCATACCATGTGAAGCGCTCAAGGTAAGGAAAATGGACACCTTCAGGTGTCTGATCGGTATCGTCGGGGTCAGCCCGGTAGCAGACAGCGTCATCTTTGTCCAGATCAACGTGATATACGCAGCGGTAGTCCGAAGCAAGCGCAGTTATCATCTTGTCCTGCTGCTCGCGACGCTCCTGCTGCTTTAGCAGCTGCTTTGAGCGTTTCGCATCGCGTACCAGGAACATGATTATAATTGCGGCGACTGCCAGCAAAATGCTTGCGACAGCACCCATGTGATTCCGGATCACATCACCTAACGAATAAGAATGCAGCTGGTCCGTGTATCGGAAAGCAAGATTCTGGGCATAATCAGTACCCAGAACGTTTATGCCGCGGTTGACCAGCTTCAGCAGTCCCTCATTACCGATCTGCACGCCGAAACTCCTGTCATCATTGTATGCAGTCTGAAGCAGTGACAGGCCGCTGTAGCGGCTGTTTCGCAGGATATCGTTTGCCCGCAGTCCGTTCAGAGTTGTGCACCCCGCCTTTCCGTCATTCACTGCATGCAGACATTCATCGATCGAAGGATATAAGGTGATCTCCGCATCCGGATAGTATGTCTTTACGAAATAGTACTGCATGCTGTTGTTCTCGTTCACAGCGAAATGCCGCACCGTCTCGTCGTTGTACACATCTTTATATACCAGCTCAGTCGCAGCCGAAACGACCGCATTCGACTGGAATATCCCGCTCTCCTCAGCATAATACAGTCCGCCGCCTACCGGAAAGACCATATCGACACTTCCATCTTCCAGCCCTGCAATCATTTTGTCAGAACTGTCGTAACCCGTATATGAAACTTTAAGATCATTGAGCCCAAGCTTTTTCAGCATCCGCGGAATGAGGTCCTTCAGAAGTCCGTTTACCTCACCTTCAGAGTCTGTACCGCTGTATGGGAGATAGTTGTTCAGATAACCTATACGCAATGAGTCATGCCCATCCAGCCACTGCTTCTCGTGTTCCGAGAAGGCACGGCTGGATATGCTCACAGGATAGTATTTGCTGCGAAGAAAGTTGATGTAATTTGGTTCATCAACAGAGAGCTCAGTCTGCGCTATGTTGAGATCTGTAAGCAGGTCCGTTCGATTTTTGCTGACGCAAAGGAAATAATCGGATGCACCGAAAGCGTAAAGCAGCTCTGCGTTATCCCGTCCGTAAGCGCCGTCCCCTTCCACCGCAAGCACATCTACCTCATTGCTGTCGAATGCCTTGAAAAGCGGATCATAATCATCGAAAAGCGCGACTTCGGCCTGCACGCTGTGATCCTTCAGGAACGCTTTCAGAGAGTCCGCCATGGCGCTGTTCAGCACGCCGATGCGCTTTCCTTCCAGAGTCGCGGAATCGACGGTAATACTCCCGTCATCAATGTGCTTTATCAGGCTGTAGGTCTCATTACCCATAGGCAAATCCGGGTAACCTATAAGTTCTTCGCGCTCTTTTTTCCACGCAAGACCGGCAAGTACATCTATATCGCCATCCAGCAGTTTCTGATACAAGTCGCTGAAATCGCCGTATACATATTCGTAATGCCAGCCGGTATACTCGGACAGCTTCTGATAGTACTCATAGGCATAGCCTGTTTTGACGGCACCCTGTCTGGCTCCTTCCTGGAACACTTCATTCTCATAATAGCCAACCTTTACTGTTTCGCTATTATTGTCAACAGCAAAAACCCCGACCGGAAAAAGCATTCCGACCAGTGTCATGAGGCTTATGAGTATCGTACAGCCTGAAATGACTGCCTTTTGTCTCTTATAAGTAGCCATAAATCCCCTTTTCCTAACTTTGATAACTATATCATAATTATAGCATGACTTTTTCAGTTCAGCAGTATAATAAAAAGCCGTTGGAATTCCAACGGCTTGAATGGTGGAGCGTACGAGGCTCGAATTTAGACGCTATTTCTGAACACGTTGAAATGAAAGCATTCCTGTAACATCTAAATAGAGGCACCGATTGAATCAAAAGAAACCTCTCGGTAAGA
>JBGUKU010000031.1:0-9099 GCA_045114615.1 Anaerovoracaceae bacterium | reverse complement strand
GGAGGTGTCGACAGTGGCAGTACCTAAGAGGAAAACATCACAGGCTAAGACAAGCGGCAGAAAGGCTGCTAACATGAAGAAGAGCATGACCGGACTTTCGATCTGTCCTCAGTGCCATGAGCCAAAGCTTCCACACAGAGTATGTCCTACATGCGGTTATTATGACGGCAAGGACGTCGTTAACGCAGAGTAGTGGAAAGAAATCATTAAAAAGATCAGACAGAGCCCCTGCGAAGGGGCTTTTGTTTTGTTAAGAATAATGTTACAAAATCAACATATTGTAGTATAATAAATTGGTTATCTACATTATGTATGATGTGAGGATCAGATAATGGCACAGCAGACAAACAGCAGCAGTACAAAACGGGGACCGGGAAGGCCGCCCGGGAGTAAAAATAAACCAAAAAATACAACGTCGGGTACGGCATCCAGAAAACCTTCATATTCAGGAACTCCTACAAAGCAGGAAGTCCTTGACGAGATGAAGCGCAGAAGCGACCGTGAGAAAAGAAACAACGATGTGATATGGAGCATAACTCTTATCGCTGTCGCTCTGTTCCTGTTTTTTACAGTAGTTATGGATACCACCGGAAGCTTTGGCAGGACAGTACATGACATATGCAATGGATTATTCGGAAAGATGGCATTTGTACTGCCTTTCCTTGTTTTGATTTTTGCGCTTCTGCTTCTGGGCGGGAAACTAAGCCATATAAATACGCGCACAGCCATCTTCAGTCTGCTGATTTTTGTAAATATGTGCGTACTCAACTCCTACAGATCTATTGATCCCGAAGATATCAGATTCGGCTTCAAAGACATAGTCGATTTTTATATTTACGGTGTTGACGGAAAAAAAGGAGGCGTGATAGGAATGGAGATAGGCTCCATCCTTGCCAAGCTGTTCGGGATGCCGGGCCTTCTTATCATTTCTATTACAGTACTGATAATTTCCGTCTTTATGGTCGCCAATTCTCCTATATCAAGGTTTGCAAGCAGTGTCGGTACTAAACATGAGCAAAAAAGAATACTCAGGGAAATTGAGGAAGATGAAAAACGCAAACTTACTGATGATCAGATAAAAGCAGCAGTTGCTGCGGATCCTTCCATATCATCAGAAGTTGAGGAAAAGAAGCCTTTCTGGAAATCAATCATCAGCGGCATCATACGCGAAGAGGAACCTGACCATGGTTCATCGGAGACTGCTGCAGCGGCTCCGGCACCAACACCGTCTGTAGACGACATACCAAAGCCGTTCGGAAGCAGTGCTGCCGCCCGATCCGATAATATGGATTACACGCAGATAATAAATACACCTGTCCCTGCAACAGATAAAAAGATCAGCAGGGGAACTCTGTTCGGAAAGATGAAAGGCATGTTTGCCGGCATAGACAGTGAAACGGGTGAAACTGTCACCTCAGAAGCTCTGAAAAAATCTGAGCCGTCAGGTAAAACAGGTCTTAGCGGAGATAAGTCTGCACCGAGAAGCGTTTATTCCGACAACAGGAACTTCGAAACTGATGATGTTGATTACGGATATCCGGGGAAAAAGCGCACTCCTGCAAAGACGGCTCCGAAAACAGGTATGGGTCTCGGCGATCCTGACGAAATAGTGCACTCTGGTTCATACGGACTTGATGGACATGATAAATCAGGAAACAAGGTAAAAGCTACGGGCCTTGAACCTGAGACGACGTCAAAGGCTGCCAGTGCGAAAGCCGATATGGTTTCCGAAAAACCTAAGGCTGCACAGACCAGACCTCCCGCTGTAAAGCAGGAAGAAGTCAAGTCAGCAAATACCGATGATGCAGCAATATCAGCCGCATTTAATGCAGCCAGCGATGATATGTCTTATGAGCTGCCTCCTGTCAGCCTGTTAAAGAGAGATACAAGCTCCAAACAGCTGATGAATGATGCTCAGCTCCAGGCAAAAGCAGAGCTTCTTGAACAGACTCTGAACGATTTCGGAGTCGATGCAAGAGTGCTGAAGGTAACTCAGGGCGCTTCGGTTACAAGATATGAAGTACAGCCTGCTACGGGTGTAAAGGTAGCCAGCATCACCAGACTTGCCGATGATATCGCGCTCAATCTGAGAGCAAAGAGCCTGCGTATAGAAGCTCCTATACCGGGTAAAGCAGCAGTAGGCATCGAGGTCGAGAATGACAAACCGGCTCCTGTGCTGATACGCGATCTTATCGAATCTGAAGAATTCATGGAAGCACCATCTGTTGTGGAATTTGTCGTCGGTAAAGATATTTCGGGCAATAATATCGTAGCAGATCTGCGTGACATGCCTCATCTTCTGATTGCAGGAGCAACGGGTTCGGGCAAGTCCGTCTGCATCAATTCAATTGTTACAAGCTTCCTGTACAAGGCAAGGCCTTCGGAGCTTAAACTTATAATGATAGACCCTAAAGTGGTAGAGCTCGGAAACTACAACGGCATACCTCATATGCTTACACCTGTAGTGACCGATCCACGTAAGGCGGCACGTGCTCTTGCTATTGCCGTAGAGGAGATGGACAAGAGATATGAACTCTTTGCCGAACACAATGTAAAGGATCTGCACTCATACAATGAGCTCATGAGAGTAGATCAGAGATACGCAGACTGCAAACCGCAGATCGTTATAATCATTGATGAGCTCGCTGACCTCATGATGGCGTCTCCTTCAGAAGTTGAAAATTCGATCTGCCGTCTGGCACAAAAAGCCAGAGCTGCCGGCATGCATCTTATTGTTGCGACACAGAGGCCGTCTGTAGATGTAGTCACGGGTCTGATAAAAGCAAATATACCTTCGAGGATCGCTTTCAGCGTGGCTTCTCAGTTCGATTCACGCACTATACTTGACATGGCAGGAGCTGAAAAGCTTCTCGGAAAGGGCGACATGCTGTTCTCGCCGGTGGGCTCAACGAAGCCATACAGGGTACAGGGTCCATATATATCAGAAAAAGAGATCGACAAAGTAATCAAATTCGTAAAGAAAGAGGGGGGCACCCCTGATTACGATGAAGAACTCAGAAGTGCTATCGAAAATGCGGACAAGAAGTCAAGCAAGGAGCCTCAGGACGAATTGACCGAAGACGCTATCGCGTTCATCTTCAAGTCAAAACAAGCTTCTGTATCAATGCTGCAGAGGAGGTTCCGCATCGGATATAACAGAGCTGCGAGGATCATCGATGAGATAGAAGAGAAAGGTATTATCGGTCCATCGGACGGATCAAGGCCTCGCCAGCTGCTTATAAGCGAAGAAGAATATTACGGTGGATATGATTCCGAACCGGAACCGGAGCCTGAACCTGTAAAAGTCAGTAAACCGGAACCTGTTTACGAGGCAGAACCCGTATATGTATCAGAAAATGTCAAAGAACCTGAATACGAAATGGCTCCGGAAGATGACGGGATACGTCCATCCGGCAGATTAAGCACCACTCAGGCTATGGATTCATTCAATTCTCTGCCTGAATCAGTACGCCGCATGGTTATGGATGCAGACAGTGAAAGTGACTATTAAAATATGAAAGTTTTTATCGACACATATGGATGTGCAAAAAATGAATATGACTCTTCAGTACTTGCAGCCTCTCTTGTTGAAAAGGGATGCAGCATAGTAGATAATACCGCCGATGCCGATGTCATCGTACTGAATACCTGCGGCTTCATTGAAGACGCAAAAAAAGAATCCATTGAGAGGATTTTTGACCTTGTAGATCTGCGGGAAAAAGGTCAGAAGATCATAGTTACCGGATGTCTTTCAGAACGTTACCACAAGGAACTTGCAGAAGAGATACCTGAAGTGGATATGTTCTTCGGCGTCAATGATTATGATGTCATCCCTGACATTATTCTCTCGGAAGAAAAGACAGATGAAGGCTCAGACAAAGTAGGATGCGTTCTGGACAGACTTCCTTACCGCAAACGAGTGATCGAAGAAGGTTCGCATTTTGCATATATGAAAATAGCTGAAGGATGTTACAACGCCTGCAGCTTCTGCGCCATTCCGGGCATAAGAGGTTCTTTCCGCTCCAAGAAGATGGAGGATTGTGTTAAGGAAGCTGAAGATCTTGCAGCAACCGGCATAAAAGAACTCATACTCATAGCCCAGGATACTTCTCAGTACGGACGTGATCTTTACGGCGAAATTCGTCTGCCGGAGCTTCTGCGCAGGCTTTGCAGAATAGAAGGCATAGAATGGATAAGGCTGATGTATGTTTACGATAATGGTATTACCGACGAACTGATCGAAACCATTGCAAATGAGCCTAAGATCTGCAAATATATCGACATGCCTATACAGCATATATCAGATAATGTCCTGAAAATGATGAGAAGGCGCTCAAGCGGTGATTCCATAAAGGAAGTAATCAATAAACTCAGAGACAGGATCCCTGATGTACACATAAGAACAACCTTGCTTGTCGGTTTTCCAGGCGAGACTCAGGAAGATATTGATGAACTTATAAACTTCATCGATACCTATGATATTGACAGACTGGGAGCTTTTGCATTTTCCGAAGAAGAGGGAACACCTTCATTCACGATGGATGGAAAGGTTCCGGAGGAAGAACGCATAGCAAGACGCGATCTTGTGATGCAGCATCAGCAATCTGTCAGCGAAAAGCTGAACGAACGTAAGATAGGTAATGTCTATGAAGTTATTGTTGATGAATGCATAGAGCTTGATGCTGAAGGAATTGTCGATGATTTCGAAAATGCAGACGAAGAAGTCTTATCACGGATAGTTAATCTGTATTCAGGACGCACCAGATATGATGCACCTGAAATAGACTGCGCAGTAACTTTTACCACAAATAAAACGGAACTTTATCCGGGAGATATAGTAAAAGTACGTATAACTGATACCTATGAGTATGATCTAGAAGGAGAAGAGGTAGAATAATGAACCTTCCAAACAAACTGACAGTAGGCCGCATGATAGCAGTACCATTTTTCATAGCTGCATATCTGCTGGGATATTTTCCGGCAGCACTTGTGATTTTCTGTGCTGCATCGTTTACAGACTTCCTTGATGGGAATATAGCTCGCAAACGGGGGCTGGTCACCAATTTCGGAAAAATAATGGATCCGCTTGCAGATAAGATCCTGGTCTATTCTGCACTGTGTCTTTTCATAGAGTCGGGTATCATAAAGGCATGGATGCTCATTCTCATACTTGCCCGTGAATTCGTAGTTGCAGGCATGAGAACCGTCGCGGCATCCGAAGGAACTGTATTGGCTGCAGGTATGTCCGGAAAAATCAAGACCGTACTTCAGATGGTAGCTGTTATCCTGTACATCTTTGCGCTCTGTCTTACGGACGCAAAGCCAACTGTAATGATGGTTGCAAATGTAGTTTTCTATGCATCGCTGGTTATGACGGTTTATTCCGGAGCGGAATACGTGTGGAAGAACCGCAAAGTATTCAGTATGTAGGAGGGAGTAAGCCTTGAAAACGTCTATACTTGCCGTCGGAACCGAGCTTCTTTTCGGGCAGACGGTCAATACAAATGCAGCTTTCCTTTCAGACAAGCTCAATCATATGGGCTTTGATGTCATGTACCATTTTGTGGTAGGGGACAATCCTGCAAGACTCAAGGCAAAACTTGCCGAAGCTTTCAGAGATACAGATCTAGTTATTCTTACCGGAGGCCTTGGGCCAACCCAGGACGACCTCACAAAAGAGATGGTCGCCGAATATATGGGTAAAGGCATGCACCTTGATAAAAATGTACTGGAGCAGCTTGAGGAGTTCTTTGAAAAGCGCGGAAAAGCAATGGCAGAGAACAATAAAAAACAGGCGTATCTTCCGGACGGATGTACGCCTTTCTACAATGCTTCCGGTACAGCACCCGGGTTTGCTTTATGCACTGACGGCAAAACAGCAATATGCCTGCCGGGACCACCGCGTGAAATGAAATGGCTCTGGGATAACGGAGTGAGGGAGTATCTTGAACAGTTCATGGACAAAAAGATGTTCTACCGCGTGATCCGCACTATAGGTATAGGGGAATCCGATCTTGAAACACTCCTCATGCCTGTGATTGACGGGCAGACAGATCCTACGGTTGCTACTTACGCAAAGGAAGGTGAGTGCACGCTCAGAGTTGCTTCACAGAGAGATACCATAGAAGAAGCAGAAGCGGCAGTAAATGAAATGATTGAGCGCATAGACAGCCTCGCAGGAGATTTCATTTACAGTTACGATGATGAAGATCTGAAAGAAGTCGTAGTCAGGATATTAAAAGAAAAAGGTCTTACTATCACATCTGCCGAATCGTGTACAGGCGGCAAGTTCCCCGCAGCGATAACTGATGTTGCAGGTGCTTCCGATGTGCTGTCCTCGGCATATATAACTTATTCAAATGAAAGCAAGATCAAAGAACTGGGTGTTCCTGCTGAACTGATCGACAGATATGGAGTTGTAAGCCCGCAGGTTGCTGAAGCGATGGCGGTGGGAGCAAAAGCAAGGTCAGGAGCAGACATTGCTGTTTCAGTTACCGGTTATGCCGGCCCTGAAGCCGATCCCGGTCATGAAGCAGGGGAAGCTTATATCGGGTTCGCGATTGGAGATAAAACAGGACATCATGATGTAAGCACATCAAGAAATGACAGAAAGTGGAACCGGAACTACATTCTGCTTAGGATGCTGAGGGCTGTATATCAGCTTATAAGGTGAGACCGGGTGCGGTACGGGAAAAAGGTGCCGGGAACCATAAAAAGAGCTTTATTTGCCGAAAAACGTTTTTTTACAGTTCGACAAATCACGGCGTATGAAAATATAATATTGACATAACAAATTTAATTCAGTATTATCATTACGAACAAGTGTTCTATTATTTAAAATGGAGGCAATATGGCAGTACAGAACGCAGAAAGCGCAGCAAAAGAAAAAGCATTACAGCAGGCGCTTGATCAGATACAGAAACAATACGGCAAGGGCGCTATCATGCGTCTCGGAGAGTCCGGACCTGTAAGCAATATAGATGTAATTTCAACCGGTTCAGTAAGTCTGGACTTTGCTACAGGAGTAGGCGGATATCCTAAAGGCAGGATAATCGAAATCTATGGTCCTGAGTCTTCTGGAAAAACTACTCTTACCCTTCATGCTATTGCCGAGGCTCAGCGTAACGGCGGACAGGCAGCATTTATTGATGCAGAGCACGCACTGGATCCTGTGTATGCGAAAAATCTCGGCGTTAATGTAGATGAACTGCTGGTATCACAGCCGGATACAGGAGAGCAGGCTCTTGAAATCTGCGAAATGCTCACAAGGAGCGGAGCTGTTGATATCATTGTCATAGACTCTGTTGCTGCGCTCGTACCTAAGGCTGAGATACAGGGCGAAATGGGAGATTCGCATGTAGGACTTCAGGCAAGGCTTATGTCACAGGCTCTTCGTAAAATTGCAGGAGCTATCAACAGATCCAGCACCTGTGTTATTTTCATAAACCAGTTAAGAGAAAAAATCGGCATTATGTTCGGCAACCCTGAGACCACTACAGGCGGACGCGCTCTTAAGTTCTACGCTTCCATGCGACTCGATGTCAGAAAGATAGACACGATCAAGAAGGGCGAAGATGTGCTCGGCAACCGTACAAGGGTAAAGATCGTAAAAAACAAGGTTGCGCCTCCGTTCAGAAAAGCTGAATTCGACATCATGTACGGTACAGGCATCTCGCTCTCGGGAGATATCCTGGACCTCGCGTCTGACGTAGGTATTATCGATAAATCCGGATCCTGGTACAGCTATAATAATGAAAGGATCGGCCAGGGCAGGGAGAATGTCAAAGCATATCTTGAAGCAAATCCGGATGTTCTCGAAGAAATCCGCGGCAAGCTCATGAAACATCTCATGGGAACAGACGATGAAGGACTTAAAGTAGATGAAGACGGAGTCGTGATCGAATAATATGGAACTCTTTAAAGGAAGACCGGCAGATGTATCGGACAGAACCGAAAAAGAAATAAGAGCATACGATTATCTTGATAAACTTGCAATAGATTACTGGAGACTTGATCATGCACCTGCATTCGGATCTGAAGAAGAACTCTGCAGAGAGATAGAAGAATCCCTGGGAGCAAGGATATGCAAGAACCTTTTCCTTGCAAACCGTCAGCGTACTAAATTCTACTTGCTGATGATTCCCGAGCACAAAGCATTCCGCAGCAGCGACATATCAAAGCAGGCAGGCAGCTCAAGACTGCACTTTGCTGAATCTGAATACATGGAGGAACTCATAGAATGCTCGCCGGGTTCCGCAAGTGTAATGGGTCTTATAAATGATACAGAACACAGGGTGCAGCTGCTTGTCGATGATGATGTCATCAGTTCAGAATACGTTGGCTGTCACCCGTGTATCAACACTTCGAGTCTCAGAATAAGATCTGAAGACATATTCAATAAGTTTGTCAAAGCAACAGGACACGATTTTATAGTCGTACATGCTGAATAGTGAAAAAATATAAAATTCCTTCTTGACCTTGCAATCGCAATGTAGTATCATTTTCTGCGGTTAACCGCGCGGAGCGGGTTTTTTAAGCGTAGCACCCATACTCCGGCGAGTCTGGTTTAAGGAGGAATTTGAAATTATGTATGCTATCATTAAGACAGGTGGCAAGCAGTACAGAGTACAGCAGGGAGACGAGCTCAGAGTTGAAAAGCTCGTTGCTAACGTTGGCGACAAGGTCGTATTCGACGAAGTAGTAGCTGTAGGCGGTGACAAGCTTGTTGTCGGCACACCATTCGTAGAGGGATACGCAGTAGAGGCTGAAGTTCTCGAGCAGGGCAAAGCTGATAAGGTAATCATCTACAAGTACAAGGCTAAAAAGGATTACAGACGTAAAAACGGTCACAGACAGCCATATACGCTGGTAAAGGTAACCGGTATCGGCGCTTCCGCCAAGAAGGCAGAGAAGGCCGCTAAGGCTGAAGAGCCTGCAAAGGAAGAAGCTAAGGCTGCACCAAAGGTCAGCGCTTCAATGAAGAAAGACGAGCTTCTGGCAGTTGCAAAAGAGATGGGAGTTGAAGTAGACGCTAAGGCTACAAAGGCTGACATCATCGCTGCTATCGAGGCTAAGTAATTTAGAGGAGGAAGCAAAGAT
>JBGUKU010000030.1:0-31936 GCA_045114615.1 Anaerovoracaceae bacterium | reverse complement strand
AAAGCATTCCTGTAACATCTAAATAGAGGCACCGATTGAATCAAAAGAAACCTCTCGGTAAGATTAAGAAGCATCTTGGCGGATGTGACAACTTAATCAAACCGGAGGTCTCAAATGGATTATACAACACAGAACAAGAAAATCGAACTAATAACAGAGGATACCATTGTTATCGGTGTAGACATAGGAAGTGAAACGAATTTTGCCAGAGCCTTTGACTGGCGAGGCAGAGAAATCTCGAAGAAAGTATTTAAATTCAGTAATACCATCGGAGGATTCAACTTCTTCGATGGATGGATGACAGATATGCTGCAGCGAACCGCCAATATGCAGATCATCGTCGGATGTGAGCCGACAGGCCATTATTGGTTTCCACTTGCAGGACATCTGAAAGACAAAGGCATATTGTTGGTGACCGTCAATCCTTACCACGTAAAACAGACTAAGGAACTTGACGACAACAGCCCAACAAAAACGGATCTGAAAGATCCCAAAACGATCGCAAAACTGGTAATAGGCGGGAATTATGGCATTCCATATATCCCTGAAGGTATCTATGCAGATTTGCGTGAAGCGGTATCGAGCCGGGACAGGATCAATAAGGAACTGAACGCATCAGCTAACCGTATCCAGCGATGGCTAAAGATATATTTTCCTGAATACCTTGACGTATACAAGAACTTCGATTCAACAAGCGGATTGATGGTGCTTGAACAGGCACCTCTTCCGGAAGATGTTATCGGTCTTGGAATAGAAGGCGTCGTAAAGATCTGGAGAGCTGCAAAGCTGCGGGCCATAGGCAGAAAGAGGGCAACGACCCTGGTAGAGTCCGCACATAACAGCATCGGGATCAAAGGCGGCAACTGTGCAAGACTGGAATTACAAATGCTTCTGGAAGATTACAAGACGAAGAAGCGTCAGCTGGAAATGATCGAAGAAGTTCTTACGAAAGAAACCATGAAGGTTCCCAATGTTGAGAAGCTTCTGGCAATCAAAGGAATAGGAATAATCACAGTAGCAGGGTTCATAGCCGAAGTCGGTGACATCAGACGTTTTGACTCACCGAAACAGATACAGAAGCTTGCAGGCTTTGAACTCAAGAGGAACAGTTCGGGTAAACACAAAGGCCAGACTACGATCAGCAAGAGGGGCAGAAAAAGACTGAGGAGAGTTCTTTACCAGGTCGTACTGCCAATGCTGAGAAGCAACCCTGAATTCAGGGAGGTCTACGAGTATTACACGCACAGAGTCAAGAATCCTCTTAAGGGCAAGCAGGCTGTAATAGCAGTCAGCTGCAAACTGATCAGAGTGTTCTACGCATTACTCAGCAATGGTGAGGAGTATGATGCAGCCAAACTAAGAGCAGACATCATCAGACCAACAATGCTTAAGGCAGCGTAGGATGCAAGAGAAAACTGTAGCCAGTGAAACGTCCGCCGGATGAGACCGGTGCTGAGTTACAGGAATGCAAACAAGATAGTACAAAGCAGAGTCGGTTAGCCGCATAGATGCCCTCCTTAGGGCATGACCCTGCATGAAAGCATTAGCGGCACCCAACTGTGGGCAGGCAGAACGAAGGAATTTAGGACCCTTCCGGAAAAGAAGGATGATCCTGCTAGACATGAGAGGTTAGTTGCCACAGAAAGGATTGGGGAACCAGAAGACCAACATAACGGAGAAGACGTTATCTTTCGTGTACCCATCCGGCCTGAAGATAGCATGAAAACAACCTGAATCAATGCATATCTATGTCCACAAACTGCTTTTACTGAAAGTTAACACTTAACAAATGATTGATTTTCAAGCATTTGCGGATTGACAAATAGAGAGGAGGGGAAACTGCAATGAAGAATAATAATGAAAAAGTGGAAGTCGTTTTCATCATGGACAGGAGCGGATCGATGGGAGGCCTTGAGGCGGACACGATCGGAGGATTCAATGCGATGCTTGCGAAGCAGAAAGAGGAATCCGATAACATTATTTGGTCGACGGTTCTTTTTGATCACATCTCTGAAGTAGTCCACGACAGGGTGCCGGTAGACAAGGTTAAGGAACTCGACAGCAATACATATTACGTGAGAGGCAGCACGGCGCTCCTGGACGCGGTCGGCGGAGCGATACATCATATCGGCAATGTTCACAAGTATGCCAGAGAGGAGGACAGGCCGGCAAAGACGCTTTTTGTTATCACAACTGACGGAATGGAAAACTCCAGTGTCATATTCGACTACAGACGCGTAAAGCGCATGATCGAAAGGCAGCAGAAAAAATACGGATGGGAGTTCATATTCCTGGGAGCCAACATGGATGCAGTAGGTGTGGCAGGCAGGATCGGTATTGCGCCGGAGAGATCTGCCAGATTCCATAACGACGGGAGAGGAATCGCGAAGAATTTCTCGGTCGTAGCGGAGTCGATGGTGAAGATGTCGAGAGGTGATACTCTTGCGTGTGAAGATCTCGACGAGATACGAGCCGACTACGCATGCAGAGCAGAGTAAAGCAACGGCAAGCTTTTCTGAAAAAGGATAAGGTTCTGACAAAATAGATATAGTGTATAATATAGGCAGCGTGCCGTACCGGTGCGCTGCCGGACTGATGAGGAAAGAAAATGGCACTGCAGATAATACGAAACAACATAATAAACGTAGAGGCTGACGCGATAGTCAACACAGCAAATCCTGCGGTGGGAGTAGGCCGTGGCGTTGATTCTTCGATTTATGAGGCCGCCGGATGGGACAGGCTGCTGGAAGCCAGGGAGAAAATCGGTGAGATGTCTCCCGGAGAGGCGGCATGGACACCGGCTTTTGACCTGCATGCGAAATACATAATCCATACTGTCGGACCTGCCTGGCGGGGAGGCGGTTTTGGTGAGCGTGAGACTGTGGCCAGGTGCTACAGCAATTCGCTGGAACTGGCAGCGGAGCTCGGCTGTGAATCTATAGCTTTTCCTCTTATTGCTACCGGTACTTACGGATTCCCGAAGGATGAGGCGCTGCGCATCGCCATGGCGGAGATCAGTAAATTCCTGCTCGCAAATGAGATGGAAGTGTTGCTGGTCGTCTATGATAAAGAGTCATTTGAAGTATCGGGCAAGCTCTTTTCAGATATAAAGTCGTTCATCGGTGACAGTGAAGCAACATATGACGCATTCTACAGGTCACACCGTCCGGTTAGGGCATCCGGCAGGCGCAGATTTCTGGACAGACTTCTGAATAGAGACAGAGCTGAAAAACAGGAAAAGGAAGAATATATTTTGATGGAAGAAGCGCCTTCCATAGATGCAGATTATGACCTGCTGAAAGACGAAGATGCTTCTGAATATGGATCTTACCGGATGGAAGCTCCTGAGGAGATGTTGGAGTTTTCGGAGGAATATGAAGCTCCTCATATGATGTCTTCGCCATCATATGCACCATCATATTCACCGGCATTTCCATCGGAAGAGGCGTCGCTTGATGAGAGGCTGAAACATCTTGATAAAACATTCCAGCAATACCTCTTCATGCTCATAGACCGCAGGGGTCTGACGGATCCTGAAGTATACAAAAAAGCAAATATTGACAGAAAGCATTTCTCCAAGATAAGGAGCAATGCCGACTATACACCGAGCAAAAAAACTGCGCTCGCGCTCGCAATCGCGCTTGAACTGAGTCTGGACGAGACAAGAGATCTGCTCTCCCGCGCCGGACTCGCGCTGTCACCGAGCATGGTATCTGACAGGATAATCGAATACTGCATTGAGACATCGAATTACGATATATACGAAATCAATTGCATTTTATTCAAATATGATCAGCCGACGCTCGGCGCATAAGTGAAAGGAGACGGATATGGAAATCCTGAATGTAACTTATAAGTGCAAAAAGGGAATGAGAGAGAAGTTCCTGGAGACGATAAAAGAAGAAGGCCTCGATACGGCAAGCCGCTCTGAAGCAGGCAATATAAAATACGATTTCTATTTTGCTGACGCTGATCCGGATGAGCTGTTTCTCTTTGAAAAGTGGTGCGATGAAGAGGCGGTCAAAAGCCACAATACAGAACCTCACTTCAAGAGGTTTGGCGAACTTAAGGCAGAGTTTGTACTCGAAACTGTGCTTGAACGTTATTCAAAGTAAAAAAGGTTAACGTGTATAAATCAATAAAGGTCGTTGCGGCAATAATAATAAAAGACGGCAGCTTTTTCGCGACCCAGCGTGGATACGGGGCATGGAAGGATTGGTGGGAATTCCCGGGCGGCAAGGTAGAAGCGGGAGAGACAGCTGAAGAAGCGCTCGTAAGAGAGATCAAAGAGGAGCTCGATACGCTGGTATCCGTCGACGAATTCTTTATGACCGTGGAGTATGACTATCCGGAATTTCATATCTCCATGGATTGTTTCATTTGCAGTGTGATCAGCGGTGAGCTGACTTTGCTCGAGCATGAATCGGCGAGATGGCTTCCGCTCAGTGACCCGTGGCAGGTCAGATGGCTGCCTTCGGATATAGAGGTTATTAAAAAACTTAAATTAAGATGAAGAGGCGGAAAAGATGTATTCGACTCTGAAAGGCCTTTCGGAGGAAAGACAGAAAGAAATGCGAAACATCACAGATGGACTGCTGAAGAGCAGTATGCAGGAAGCCAAAGACAGACTGACAGATATGATATAATAATTATCCTGAATAACAATTAGGAGGGTAAGAAATGGCTGAGATAAATGACAATGAGATGAAGCATGCTCTCAAACAAGCCGAAAGAAAGGGAAGGCGAAAAGGGTGGTTTGCGAGGATACGCACGTTTTTCGTGGGAATTATTGCCGGGATGCTTATCCTTACCTGCTTCACGGCTTATATGCATGGCCTTGCAGTAAAGGATGCTTTTAAGGCTCTTTTTACTACCGAGACTGCGGTTGAGAACCGCGACCTCACACTGATCAATCACAGGATCTTCGGCTACAAGGCCGCGGATTTTGCTGAAGCAGTGCTCGGCGATGAGGAGCAGCTGAAAAAACTCGAAGTGTACTCGAGAGAGGTTTCTGATGTCGCTACACTAACACAGACAGGGCTCTTCAACATAAAGGCCTTCTCTAAGTATCAGCTCATAACATACAATGGCAAGGCAGTATATACAGTCGACCTTAGCGGACTGACTGCTGATGACATAACGCTTGATGAAGAGACAAAGACAGTAACTATGAAGGTGCCGGCACCGGTGCTTGAGCCTATAAATATTCCAAGTGAGAGCATACAATTCGGAGAAGTCGAGACGGAAGCCTTTGCGTTCGGCAATATAAAACTGACGCCTGAACAGCAGGCTGAGGTGGAGACGCAGGCAAAAGAGAGGATGCTTCAGAAACTTGAAGACGAAAATGTAGCTGAAGACGCCAGGATGGCTGCTGAGCATTCGATCTGGGAAATATTCCAGCCGATGATCTCCAACCTCTCATCGAAGTACACTCTGAAGGTTGAATTCAAGTAGGATCCGTTTTACAGGAAGAGGTTTTGATATGAGAAAATGCTACGCGATCTGCGATTTCCTGTCCGATGCAAATAAGCAGAATATGCGCTCTGTTGCTGAGGAATGCGGATTTGATATGGGCTTTTTTGACAGCAGTGAAGAGGCAGCCGGAAAGATACGTGATGCTGAAGTGGTTTACTGCGATGAGGGTGAGCTCCTCTCGGAGATGCCGGACCTGAAATGGTGTCACTCTGTTTCTGCGGGTGTGGGACATTTTTTGAAGAGTGGAGTGTTTGAACATGGAGAGGTGCTGCTGACGAACAGCTCAGGAGCATATGGACTGGTGATCTCAGAGCATATTATTATGGTGACGCTTATGCTGATGAGACGCATGCCTGAGTATTCAAAAGCCGTAGCGGAGAGACGCTGGATCAGAGATCTCAGAATAAGATCTATAAAAGGCAGTGTAATAGCAATCGTCGGAACAGGTAATCTGGGACAGAACGCGGCGAGAAGATACAAGGCGCTCGGAGCAAAGAAGGTTATAGGTTTCAGCCGGAGCGGAAACAAACGTGAATTCTTTGACGCGGTATTCAGGATAACTGATTTTGACAGCGTCGTGGGTGGCCGCAGCGAAGAAGAGCAGATAGACACACTTGTGCTCTGTGTGCCGGGGACTCCTGACACAGAAAGGCTGCTGAGCGCTGAGCGCATTGCACTTCTGCCTGAAAAAGCCTTTGTTATAAATGTCGGCCGCGGCACGGTCGTAAATCAGGAAGCACTTATCGAGGCTCTTAATGAAGGTCGTCTGGCCGGTGCAGCGTTAGATGTCATGTATCCTGAACCTCTTCCGGAGGATCACCCGCTTTGGACAGCAAGGAACTGCATAATCACGCCGCATATTTCAGGTGATATGGGGCTTCCTGAAACTGTGGATATTACGGTTGATATCTTCTGTGAAAACCTCAGACGCTATGCAGAGGGAAGAGAGCTTACGAACCTGATAGATATAAACGCCGGATACTGATACGACACAGAAAACTGAAAGGGACATAATAAAATGTGGGATCGCAAGGAGCTTAAAGCAAAAGGAAAGGCAGCTTACAATGCCAATAAGGTAGCTTGCATAATCGCAGCGCTTATACTGATGATCGCGGGTGGAATCGGCAGCGGATCTACTGCTTCGCCTTCGGTCACGGTCAGAAATCAGCTGAACAGCAACGATCAGGTCGTAGAATCATATGATGATTCCCAGGACGGGAATGATGCTGTTACGGTAGAAGTAAACGGGCAGAATCTCAATATCGGTGAAACAGAACACAACATAGTTCCGATGATTGCAGTGTCATCGGTAGTGTTTTTCCTGATTCTGATTGCCTCAACAGTAGGGTTGATGGTACTGGCACTGGTGCTTAACCCGCTGCATGTAGGTGCAAGGAAATTCTTTATTCAGAATGCATCAGACCCCGGGACGAAAGTCGATGGTATGAATGTAGGCTTCGCGTTCGGGAAAAACTACAGAGACATCGTATTCTCAATGTTCGGAACACAGCTGATCAACATCCTGTGGACACTGCTTCTTATTGTTCCGGGGATTTACAAGGCGTATTGCTGGAGACTGGTTCCGTTCATTATTGCCGACGAACCCGATATCTCAGGCAAGGAAGCCAGAGCCAGATCTGCAAGTATGATGAACGGAAGCAAGTGGGCATCGTTTGTGCTCGACCTTTCTTTCATCGGGTGGAAGCTGGTCGGCGCACTCACGTTCGGAATCGTCAATATAGTATTCACGAACCCATACGAGGCTGCGACTGACACTGAACTATATCTGACACTCAAAGGTTAACATGCTTTCGCCGGCACACAGTTATTAAATTGTTGGGAAACTTAAAGAGAGGTCAGAGTGAACCACATCGACAATGACATAGACCATATCCTGATAAGAAGATCACAGAACACTCTCATAGTAGTGGGAACGGGAACCATACTGTTCAGCGTCTGGACTGTAGTTAAGACACTGGGGACGCTTATCCTGCTCAAAGATGAAGCAGTCGCTGTTGTAAGAAAGACTGCTGATGAAAACGGCATTATTATATCCGATCAGCATCTTTTTTATATTGTACTTGCGGTTACGCTGATAGCCTTGCTTCTGTTCCTGGCTGTCAGGACATATATCGGTCTGACGGCGATTTCAGAGGGACGAGGCTTGCGGAGGCGTATAGGCTATCTCATCCTTGCGGTCATAATGATTATCTTCAACATAACGGCGGTCATAATAAACTTTGTTTCGGTAAAGTCGCAGGATTCCATAGATTCCTTAGCAGTATTCAGTAACGATACTTCATTATCTGCACATATCATTGAAATTACGTCAATAATTATGCTGGTGGAACTGGTGTTTTCTGCAATAAGGATAAGAATAGTGCGGAAAAGGGTAAGTCAGAGCGCAGTACATAGAGAACAGGAATAGCATATGCAGCTGGATTTTCATTATTATGCGACATATTGTGCGGCAGCCATTGCAGGTTACACTCATGACGAGAGCCTGCAGGTCGCTTATAGTGACCAGTTTACGGACTGTTGCTCCAGAACCCTGCTGAAAAAGCTGAACGGTCCGCTCAGTGCAGCAACCACTCAGCTGCAGCTTGAGCTGATGGACGCACGCACTGATATTACAGGCCTGCAGGATATTACAAGGATATGGTCTTCATTCCACTTCCTCCCGGGAGATCTTGACGCAAAGACAGATAAATATTGCGGCAGAAGATATCTGCATAAGTACAGGCTTATCTGCAATACTAACAGCGCACTTCTCAAAGATACAGTTGAACTGGCGCGGGGCAGAAGCATGCAGGCTGCGGGCATAGCAATGCATGTGCTTTCCGACACATGGGCGCACCGCTATTTTGCGGGCACACCGACACTTGCGATCAACAATGTGAATTATTACTTCTACGAACTTGTACCTGAAGGGGATGATTTCAGGGAAGTCCAGATAAAGTTCAACCATGATCCTCGCAGCGTCGATGATCCTGAAAAGAGTGTATATACAAACAGCCTGTATCAGAGCAATGAGAATTCGATAATGAATCTGGGGCATGGCCGGGCAGGACACTTCCCGGACTATGGTTATGCCCGGTACAAATATCTCCCGGCATGGGGAGGCTATAAAGAAATACTGAAAGACAACCCTTCCGATTATTATAATGCGTTCTGTCAGATGACCTATGCTCTCAGATGCCTCAGGACTGGCGATGTGTTTGAGACAGACGTCTATGACTTCGATGCGGTCAGGCCGTGGGAGGATGACATAAGGAGCCTGCTCGAAAAGCGGCAGATAGATGCATCAGCAGACTGGAAGGCTCTTGCTGAAAAGATTTCCGGCTGTGAAGTCGAAGATTTTGATATGGATAAGTATCAGAACGAATACCTGGAGGCTGACAAAGAATCCAAAGACGGGACGTTCCTCGGCAGGTTCATTATTGCCGCTCTCGCACAGAAGAGTATGGTGACCAACAGGATCTTTACGTCGGGTAACCCTATAGCCGGAGTCTCCGTAGACTTCGGAAAAAGCGGCTTCAGCGGAATAAAGGATTTCCGGAAGCTCGCGAAGGAATATGGAAGGAGGCAGATCGATGTCTAGATTCGGGAGGATCCTGAACACGATAGCTGCCTTGTTCATGATCGCCATAGCTGTTATCATGTTCTTTCTTGATGCCATACACGGACTGAAATTAGTCATGATAGTTATACAGATGGGAATGACCCTGAGAGGCATGCAGGCTATCGTCTATTACTTTTCTATGGCAAGGCATATGGTAGGCGGAAAGAATGTCCTTTTCAGGGGCATGATCTTTCTTGATCTGGGCGTACTTGCGGGAACGATTTTTGAGCACCCTGCGGTATACATCCTTATATACATTTCACTTCTGCATATTTTCACCGGAACAGTATCTGCGCTGAGGGCCAATGAATCCAGAAGAATCGGGACGTCGTGGAGACTGAAAATGGCATATGGCATAACTAATATACTGCTTGCGTTAATTGTTGTGATATGCGGTATTGCATTCGGCAGGCTCAGGATCGCAGTCTGGGTATACAGCATAGGACTTATATACTCGTCGGTCCTGAGAATAATATCGTCTTTCAGACAGAATGAGATAGTATATATTCAGTAGAGGAAATAATCGGGAAATCATGGCTGACGTATTTGATTATCTTAAAAGAAGAGGTGTCTTGTCTTTCAGAGAAGATCCGTTCAACGAGGTGGATAATCTTGTCCTCGCTATGTTGGCGTATGCGAATTTCGAGGGCATACTGGATGACAGCTTCAACAGGGTCAGTCTAAGTACGGCCGACAGGAAGTATTTTGAAAAGCACTCACGCAGCTATGCGAAGAAAAGCATCTTTCATTTCGTGCGGGCACCGCTGCTCATGGATGACATGCTGAAAGGTGAACGCTTTCGCGACACCGAACTCACCAAATACGTAGACATAATCAACAGTGACAAGGAAATGCAAATGTCGGCAGTGACATTTCTGCTGAGCGATGGCAGCGCGTATGTAGCTTTCAGGGGCACCGACACTACAGTTGCCGGATGGAAAGAAGACTTCAATATGAGCTATTTGCCTGACACAGAAGGGCAGCTTAGTGCAGTGCGCTATCTGAATGAGATTGGTAAAGAGATAAAGGGACCGATACGAGTCGGAGGTCATTCGAAGGGCGGTAATTTCGCCGTATACGCCTCAGCATTCTGTGACAGGGAGATCCAGGATCGCATCATTGCTGTGTATACTAATGACGGCCCGGGTTTCCGCAAAGAGGTGATGGAACGTGAGGCGTATAAACACATACTGCCAAAGGTGGTAAGTATAATTCCCGATACATCGATCATTGGGATGCTGCTTACCAGCAATGTGGGGCACATAATAGTAAAAAGCAAATACGTAGGACTTATGCAGCACGACGCCCTTACGTGGATAATCGAGCGAAACAGATTCAAGAGGACGAAACAGTCTGCTCTCGGATCGTTCATTAACAACTCACAGAAAGAGTGGCTCAGCAATTTAGACGACGAATCGAGAGAAATGTTCGTAAACACGCTGTTCTCTTTCTTTGAGGCGACCGGTATGACCACCTTCGATGAGATGATCATCAACAGGCGTACATCTGCAAAGAAGATAATTGCTACATTAAAAAACCTGCCTAAGGAAAAGCAGATAAAGCTGATGGCTGTTATGGGCGGACTGCTTCGGAGTATCGGGAATGTGGTCAGCAGCCATATCAATAGAAAAAAAAGAGACCGCAGGGAACGGTGGACAGAAAAGTGGAAGAAAAATAACAAAGGAAGGTCGTTCTGAATTCCCTTCAGGGGTGAAAGCCCCTGCTTTTTTTATGCTCAAACGCGGGTGGCTCTGATCCTCAAAAGAGGATTCAGAAAAATGCTGTCAAAGCCATATATGTCAGGCAAAATTGGATTCAACAATTCGAAAACGGCCAGGCCAAAAGGTGTGCATCAAAATGTCCTGGCTTTTATGATACTCGAAACTTCCGTCTAAAATGCTGAAAACGAGTCAAAAGGGCGGAAGTCTGTGAGCACACGGGTAGTAAAACTTCCGCCCAAAACGCTGAAAATGAGCCAAAAGGACGGAAGTCGTGAAGTGCGCCCGACGGGGAAATCCGGCTGTCAAGGATCTTCGACCTGCTGCGCAGGCGCTGCCGCGTCCTTGACTGCCATTTTTCGGGTGTTGCCTTCAGCTTACACCCGAATCCGAACCCGTCGCGAGTTCTCACCCCACCGAATCACATGTATAGCAAAACAGACGCCAGGCGGCGTCTGCTTTGCTATGGTGCGCCCGGTTGGTCTGCTGAATCGCTGAAACGCAGTGAAATCAAGGGATTTAGCGATTTTCAAAATTTGGCAAAAAGTCGGAACGATGCACTCAAACACTGGAATGACTCGGGAACGATGCATGGATTTGTGGTAAGGATTTCGCATGATTGAGCGGAATCCTTTTTTTGATTACACTTGCCAGTAATCAAGAGGAACGGAGCAATGCGTAAATGAGTATAGTGTGGCAGCCCCTTTTAGATTATCAGACTTGCGCGTCAAACGGCGGATTTGCGTGGATCATACACATATCATATCGTAATACCAACATAATATGTATTATGAATAGCTTTGCAATGGAGTTATTCTAATTATAACTGTTTTACAAAAGAACGAAATTTAAAAGACAATTCAAAAGGGAGCATGACATGGAATACACATTTCCGGTAACAAGAAACACTAATCCAAAACCAAAGCCGACTGACTGCAAGTCGCTTGGATTCGGAAAATACTTTACCGATCATATGCTGATCATGGACTATGACGAAGGAAAGGGCTGGCACGACGGACGCATCATCCCATACGGACCGATCTGCATGGATCCGGGTTCGACAACTCTGCATTACGGACAGATGATGTTTGAGGGTCTCAAGGCTTACCGAAATCCAGAAGGCGGGCTCAATCTGTTCCGCCCGGATATGAACGCAAAGCGTCTTAACCGCACCAACGAGAGAATGTGCATCCCTCCAATGGATGAGGATCTCTTCCTCGCTGCAGTTAAGGCTATCGTCAAAGTCGATGAGGACTGGACACCGACCGATCCGGGAACATCACTTTATATACGTCCATTTATCATCTCGCCGGAGGTCAGCTTCTCGGTACTGCCTGCCAAGAAGTACTGGTTCATCATCATCCTTTGTGCTGTTGGCGCTTACTATGAGGGCAATGAGAGCAAATTGCACGGCAGCCGTATCCTAGTGGAAGAGGAGTATATCAGAGCTGCTATCGGAGGTACCGGTTTCGCGAAGTGCGCAGGCAACTACGCATGCGGCATGATCGCCTCCTATAAGGCTCATGAGTTCGGCTGTGAGGAAGTCCTCTGGCTGGACGCGAAAGAGCGTCGCTATGTTGAAGAGGTAGGAACTTCAAACACTTTCTTCAAGATTGGAGATAAGATCGTTACTCCTATGCTTACAGGTTCTATCCTCCCGGGTGTCACTAGAGACAGTGTAATAAAGCTGCTCCGTAAGTGGGGATATGAAGTGGAGGAACGCCGTATCGAGCTCGATGAGATTTTCGAGGCGATTCAGAACGGAACCCTCAAGGAAGCATGGGCAACAGGAACAGCTTGTGTTATTTCGCCTATTGGAGTTCTGAACTACAAGGGCGTTGACCACGTAATCAACAACGAAGTAGTCGGAGATGTAAGCCAGAAGCTTTATGATACGCTTTACGGTATGCAGATCGGTAAACTTCCTGACATTATGGGAGACTGGATCGTAAAGATCTAAGGTGGATCACAGATCAAAATGGGGAACTGACATGAGATTTACCAAAATGCAGGGTTGCGGAAATGACTACATTTACATCAACTGTTTTGAAGAACAGGTAGATGATCCGTCTTCACTCGCTGTCAGACTGTCAGACAGGCACTATGGAATAGGCGGAGATGGGCTTATACTCATCGAGCCGTCAGCTCGCGCTGATGCATATATGCATATGTTCAATCTGGATGGATCGGAAGGAAGCATGTGCGGCAATGGTATCAGATGTGTCGCCAAGTACATATATGATAACGGCATCATTCCTGAAGACAGAAGACATGCGGTCATTGACACGAAAGCCGGTTTGAGAGAGGTCAGCTTTGATGTTGAGGATGGATGCGTCACTTCTGTTACTGTCGACATGGGAAAGCCGAAGCTGGTAAGCGTAGGCCCTGAGTCCTTGAATTTATGCGGCGCAGAACTTATTTTCACAGCAGTCGACATAGGTAATCCTCATGCAGTTTTCTTTTTGGAGGATAATCCTCAGCTTGGAGATACCTTCTGCGATAGCAACGACCTGATTGCCGTCTCATATGAGAGATCACTTTTGCAATTTATCGACATAAAGAAGATTGGAGACATACTTGCCCGGGAAAGATTTCCTGATGGAGTAAACTCCGAATTCATAAGCATCAGCAGCCGAGGAGAAATATTCTTTCGCGTATGGGAAAGAGGTTCAGGAGAGACTCTGGCATGCGGTACAGGCGCTGCTGCCTCGGTATTTGCGGGAATCATGGCGGACAAAATCGATGATGAAGTGCTTGTACATCTCGCGGGCGGAGATCTTCTGATCAGATACGATCGGGCGACAGGTAAATGTTTCATGACCGGCCCGGCTGAAGACGTTTTTACCGGATATATAGGGGTATAGTTTTATCATTTTGTCATTCAAGGATGGGGTTTTCGTAAAGATTGTCTGAAGGAGAGATTCCTTATGATGGCGAATGAAGAGTATCACTTAGAATTAAAAAACTGAACCGGGGGAGAAGTGTTATGGACGCTCAGGAGATAATACGGTATATCGGCAATGCTGAGAAGAAAACGCCTGTCAGGATGTTCGTTAAGGAAAAAGAACCGGTCGATTACGGAAGCGCCAGAGTCTTCGGAGCGGGAGACAAGATCGTTTTCGGTGATTGGAAAGAGCTTTGCGGAATAGTAAAGGCGAATTCTGACAGGATAGAAGATATCGTAATTGAAAATGACTGCAGAAACAGTGCTCTCCATCTGCTCGACACCAAGAATCTCAACGCCAGGATAGAGCCGGGCGCGTTCATACGGGAACAGGTAGAGATTGGAGAGAACGCGGTTATTATGATGGGCGCGGTAATCAATATCGGTGCCGTTATCGGCGACGGGACAATGATAGACATGGGCGCTGTAGTAGGTGGCCGTGCCGAGGTCGGGAGTAACTGCCATATCGGGGCGGGAGCTGTACTGGCAGGAGTAGTGGAGCCGGCATCAGCTATTCCTGTGATTGTGGAAGATGATGTGCTTGTAGGCGCTAATGCAGTTATTATCGAAGGCATACGCATCGGTAAGGGAGCTGTTGTGGCGGCCGGCGCAGTAGTTACGCAGGATGTATCCGCTAATATGGTAGTTGCCGGTTGTCCTGCGAGGATCATCAAGGAAAAGGATGAACAGACGTCAACGAAGACTGCGCTTGAGCAGGACCTCAGAAAGCTGTGAGATAAAGGTGAACCTATGGCAATGAGAGACCACTTGAATGAAGCAGTTTACAGTTTGAGAAGGAGCGCTATCAGGGAGTTTTCCGCGATGGCTGCTGCAAGGAAAGACTGCGTAAGGCTTACTCTCGGAGAGCCTGATTTTGCCACTCCTGAGCCGATCTGCAAGGCAGCGCTTGAATCAGTTTTCTCAGGTGACACACATTACATAGAAAATAACGGATCTCGAGAACTCCTCGGCAGAGTAGCGCAATTCGAGAAGAATAAGAACGGGCTTGATTATGAGGCTGATGAGATCATACTAACAGCCGGTGCTACTGAAGCCCTTTTTGTCTCACTTCTCGGGATCCTGAACCCGGGGGACGAGGTCATTATACCTATCCCGGCATTTGTACTCTATGAGGAAATAGTTCGCCTCGCTAGAGGAGTCCCGGTGCATATGGACACATTTTCGGATGGTTTTCAGATAAAAGGGGATAAGCTCGAATCACTGATAACCGACAGGACGAAAGCGGTGATCCTGAATTCACCGAACAATCCGACAGGGTGCGTGTACGGAGAGGAAAGCCTGAGTGCCGTTTATAAAGCGGTGAAAGGCCGGGATATATTCGTTATATGTGACGACGTCTATAAGGCGCTTTGCTATACGGATGATTATCACAGCTTTGCGGAAAACCGCGACCTGAAAGAGCAGATACTGGTCGTTCAGAGCTTTTCCAAACCCTACGCGATGACAGGATGGCGTATGGGCTATCTTATGGCGGATCATTCCGTGAAAGAAAGACTCGAACTCGTGCACCAGTTCGATATAGTATCAACTCCGGCGATGTTCCAGAAGGCATGTATGGCCGCACTGGAGACGGACCCGTCATATATGTTGACTGAATACAAAGCGCGCAGGGACTATCTGATTTCCCGCCTAAGGGATGCTGGCATGGAGCTGACGGTTCCGGAGGGCGCTTTTTATGCTTTTCCGGACATATCCAAGTACAGAATGGATTCGATGACATTCGCACGGCACCTCCTAGATGAGGCAGGAGTCGCGGTGACGCCGGGAGCAGCTTTCGGCTCCGACAGACATGTGAGGATATCTTACTGCTGCAGCATGAAAGCGATCAGTGAAGGAATGGACAGGCTGGAACAATTCCTGAGCAGCCTGTAGGTGCATTTTCCCGCAGGAACCGGTCAATTTCATGACTACAAAGGTGCAGTGATCTGCTCGCCCGAGTAGACAGAAAGAGCAGCGAGGACTCGAGCGGAGGATATATTCCGGTGACTATACAGTAAGTGCTATACAACAGCTAGCGCAATATGTACGAATGAAAACCATTAATTGCGAAACGATCAGGAACGAACTGACGGAGAGTTCAGATGAAATCAGGCGACTGAGGGAAGACATCCACAGCCATCCCGAGCTCGGTAACAACGAATTCAGGACTGCAGACCTGATTGAGAGCTATCTGAACAGTTTGGATATAACAACAAAGAGAGTGCTCGGCACTGCGGTAATCGGTACTTTGCGCGGGAAAACAGGCGAAAGGACGGTTGCTCTCAGGGCTGACATGGACGCTTTGCCTCTGACTGAGATCACAGGAGCTGATTTTGCATCTGTTTATGCGGGCAAAATGCACGCCTGCGGTCATGATGTGCATACAGCAGCCTTGCTCGGGGCGGCAAGGATACTTTCAGCACACAGGGATGAACTCGAGGGAAATGTAGTTTTCCTGTTCGAGCCTGATGAAGAGGGAAGAGGCGGAGCAGCCAGAATGATAAAAGAAGGTTGCCTGGAAGGCGCAGATGCTGTCTTCGGCGCGCATGTAACGCCTGATCTTCCCTCAGGGAAGATCGGGGTCATGTACGGAAAGTTCTACGCCGCTTCTGATACGTTCAGGCTCGTCGTAAACGGCAGGGCATCTCACGGAGCTGTACGGGAAAAAGGGATTGACGCGTTGGCGGCAGCCGTTGAAATGGTCACGGCGCTTCTCGCTCTGCCGGGACAGATCACAGACGACAAATGCGTTTTGACTGTAGGCAAAATGAACTCGGGAACGGCAGAAAACATAATGCCCGGTTTCGCGGAGCTCGAGGGGATAATTCGGACTCTCGGATCGGAGACCCGAGCCGCGATGGAGGAAGCTTTTCACAGAACTGTTCGTGAAATCGCCGAAAAAACAGGGACAACAGTAGTAATTGAATATAATCACAGCCATCCGGGCATCGTGAACAACGACGAAATGACAGCATTGGCTGAAAAAGCTGCGGCCGACCTTTTCGGAGATGAAGGCGTGTGCAGAATCGATGGACCGACGATGACAACGGAGGACTTCGGGTGTTTTCTCAATGAGGCGCCAGGAACTTTCTATCATATAGGAGCGGGGTGCGAAGAACCTCTCCACAGCAGCGCTTTTCTGCCGGATGATGATGTGGCTATAAAACTTGGCGGGATGCATGCGGCTGTAGTTTTGCGTTATTTGAATAAGATAAAGCCGCTGATCGAAGAGGTATCAGGAGAGACCGCGGTAATTGACTTATAGCTGAAATGAGGCAGAGATATCTGAGGCGATATAAGCTGCTGTGGCAGAGGAGCGATCAATGCTGATAAGGGATTTTGAACATAGGGTGCATTGGAAGGAGATATACTGATGACCGCTCATGAGATATTAAGAGACGAACTCATCAAATCATATTCCGACGGAAACCGGCTCAACTTTAACGGATTGAGCAGAGATGATGTCGAGAAGGCCGCTCTTGTCATAAGCAAGGCCGCCTCTGATCTTCTGATGCGGGCGGACAGCCGCGGAAGGATCAATTCGGGTGACATAGTCGAGATCTGGAGTACTGCGGCGGCGAAGGTTTTCGGAAAGGAAGCTGAAGATGAGCCTGAAGGAGGCTGGCTTGCGCATACATATGATTATCTGAGAAACAGGCTTTTCCCACATATTCCGGCTCCTGAGGATTCGGAAAAGTTTGAGGCCGGCAGACTCAGTCTGCTCAAATTTATGCGCGCGGTATATGAATACGAGCGTAAATGCTGTGAATTTGATCCTATACTCGACATATTACTGCTCAGCGATGAAGAGATAAGAGAAAAAAGTTTTATAAATGAATACATAAAGATGAAAGCTCTCGTCAGAGAGAATTACATTTATGAATTCATGCGCATAGGCGCGGAGATCACTCCATTCAACACTCTTGGGCACATCAGCGGGGTTCACTATGTAGCGATGTACGCAGCCCGGCAACTATATAAGGCCGGTGTCACGGTCGACCTCGCGCTGATATCCGCTGCGGCGGCTTCGCACGATATCGGAAAGTACGGATGCCGTAAACACGAAGAGAGGCGTGTTCCGTATCTTCATTATTACTATACAGATTACTGTCTCGGGCGCTGCGGGCTGAAACAGACTGCGCATATCGCAGCCAACCATTCGACATGGGATCTTGAACTCGAAGATCTGTCCGTGGAGTCGCTTTTGCTCATCTACTCGGATTTCAGAACTAAGAGCACCAGGGAAAATGGCAGGGAGATAATACACTTCTACAGCCTGCGCGAAGCTTTTGATGTCATTCTCAGCAAGCTGGACAATGTCGATGAAGCAAAAAAGCTAAGATATGCACGAGTATACAACAAGCTGAAGGACTTTGAGGATTATATGATCGAACACGGAGTCCATACAGATATCGCAGACTGTGCTGACAGCTATCCTCGTGAATGCACCGAGCCGGTGGTACCTGTGAGGAGAGAGTACGTACTGCTCGACAGGAGCAGCGTCACTGAGCAGATAAAATACCGGGCGATAGATCACAACATACGTGTCATGCACAGGTTTGGCAGTGAGCAGCTATTCTCAGGTCTGGTAGAGGCTGCCCGGAGCGAGACTGACTGGAAGAATGTACGCACATACATAACTATTCTCAGAGAGTATTCGACCTACATGACAGACAGCCAGAAGGCTCTGGCTCTCAGATATCTGTACGATAATCTGGCGCATCCGGAAAGCGATATTCGCGAGCAGACCGCAGACACGATGGGGTATATCGTATCGAAATACCGCGAAGAGTACAAGAAAGAGCTGCCGGGGGACATTCCGGCGCCTGACGATAACATCACGAATATTTCACTTTTCAGGGAATACCTGGCGCTCATGCTGGATCCTGACCGCAAGTATACAGAGGCTCACCGGAAGTGGATCACGGCAAGCACGGATTTTTTCGTGCGCGCCGTTATCGGTAACTGCAGGACTTCATGCATACCCAGATATTTTGACATCCTGGAAAACTACTATATGCCTAAATACTATCTGGCCGGGAGCAAAATGAATGACGCCGCAACCGAGGAAAAAATCATCGTACTTATGAATACGGCCCTCGTGACCGATGCTGGTATCTGCACGGCAAGCTTTCGAAAGAGTATATACGATTTTGCCCGAAATGTGTCAGGAAAAGTCAGCAAAAGTGTGGATCTTATCGCGCTTGAAGTCCTCGAGCATTACGGTTTGATTCCAAGCGACGAATACGACAGGCGGGTAAGGAAGATCCTTGATCTTTCGGAGGGAATTATTACGGATGAGCAAATGTCTGCAATGTTTCTCGACAACCTCAAGCTTCATGTCACCTGGAACACCAAGATGGCAAACATTAAGGTGATGAAGCAGAACGCTCTTGAGAAAGCGGATCAGAGCAGGCTGATGCAGATTGCGACGCATTTTTCCAACCTGATCAAGGTCAGCGAAACAGTCACTGTCAGGAAGGAAGCCGGAAGGGCACTCCTGGATATCACGGGAAGAATGACGATGGATAAGCGGAACGAGCTGATGCTTGAGCTGTTCAACGGGCTTGAGAGGAACGACTACCAGTTCTCGGGACTGATTCCGGATTATCTGGGTATAGTACTCTTGTATCTTGATCCGGAGGAACTCGACGAAGTCATATATGAGATGGGAAAAATGATCGATTCAGGCACTGAAAGAGCAGCGGAAGCGGCGTTGGATACCCTCGCCATCGCGCTTGAGAATTACACCCATTTCGTCTCGTACAGAACAGATATCACAAGAAGGAACCGGATACTCGGACTAATTATGAAGGGAGCCGCTTCCGGTAGAGAGACGGTGGCCAGAGAAGCTATACGCGCACTCGGAGTACACATTTTCGGTAGTTCTGTGCTGACACTCGATGAGAAGAGAAACATCGCTTCGCACTGCTTCAAGCGCATCCTCACCATCATGCCTGATGCTTCGGCTTCAAGCGTGATCGACTTCTACAACAACGCGGCCTCGCTCAATCACATATATAGATACATAACAGAGTACAGGGCTGAGAAGGGATCCCCTGATTTTGCACCGGACAAACCGGCAGTATTCTTCCCAGGGACATTCGACCCGTTCAGTCTTGGACACAAAGCGATCGCGACGACCATAAGGGACATGGGATTCGATGTCTTTCTTGCCATCGATGAATTCTCATGGTCCAAGAAAACAATACCTCACATGCTGAGGAGAAACATCCTGCAGATGTCCATCGCGGACGAAGAGGGGCTGTACATCTTCCCGGATGACATCCCTGTCAACATAGCGAATCCGCGCGATCTCGGGTATCTCAGGAGTCTTTTCCCTGATCGTGAGCTGTATGTAGCCGTGGGTTCCGATGTCGTGCTCAACGCGTCGGCATACAGACGGGAACCGGAGGAAAATTCGATACACACATTCAACCATATTGTCTTTGCCAGAGAGGCCCGCAGGCTCGAAGCCGAAGGCACTGCTTATCCTGTGACGGGCAAAGTGATAAATCTGACGCTCGACAAGTTCTATGAGGACATAAGCTCCACAAAGATTCGTGAGAATGTCGATTTGGGGCGTGATATCTCTGACCTCATAGATCTCTCGGCTCAGAACTACATCTACGGCAAAAGCCTCTATGTCCGCGAGCCGGCGTACAAGCACGAAGTGCAGGCGAGGGAGCTGAATATCCATACATACGAGCCGGGCGAGCATGCGGAGATGGAGTACTTCCTGAAAGAATTTGGAAGCAGAAGCGAAGAACTCAGCCAGACTGCTGAATTCCTATCGAGGCCCGACATAAGGCGTGTCACTATTGAGACAGCTGGCGGCAGACTTTCAGCCTCCGCAGGGGCAAAACGCGTGAGGACCAGTGAACTCATGGATGTGTTCGGGGATATAGACATCGCTTCGTACATCCGGAGCAACGCGGGCGGCGAGATAGCGGTCATAGGCGCCTTTTACGTGGCAGGAGGGGAGAATGTCTCTTATCTGAGGCAGATACTGCTCACGGAGCTTTTGACATCACTCATAGCTAAGGATTATTCGTATGCTGTTTTCTATCCGGCGGACGTTACAGCTGTTGATCCGTTAGCCATTTCGACAGTGGTCAGGCAGGGATTCATCAACATATCCTCCGACCCTGACAAACCGGTATACGCGGTCGACATGCGTAACCCTATAGCACTGTTCAGGGATGCCGATACAGTGATCAAGGCTCCGCTCAACAAGAACCAACGGGTCCAGAAAGCTTTCGACAAAGCACATGAGAACCTTCTGGCTGTGCTTCGCAGCATCTATCCGGGCAAATTGCTGCTTTCATTTAATACGAGTGCCGTATACAGCAAGATAGTCGATCTGGTCGCGGCTACCAATGGCGTATCCGTTAAACCGGATCCGATGAAGAAGAGAGGCCCTTACATAGCGGTGCCTTTCGGCAAAGCCCTTTCTGACGTGGTTGTTCCTAACACAGTCACCAAGGCTTTACGCACTGAGAAGTATTTCCGCAACGACCTTCACGGCTTTGATGTCAGAGAATCCAGAGATTATCTGACGCTCGATGAACAGGCGGGGACGATAAGGTCTTTTGCCCGTCCGGTGATTCTTATAGACGACCTGTTGCACTCTGGCCAGCGCATGAGCAAAGTAGAATCCGTGCTGAGGCAGAACGAAGTAGAAGTCCACAAGGTCATCGTCGGACTTCTTACGGGCAAAGCGCGCGATAGGATGAAGATGATGGGAAGGGATATAGAAAGCGCGTATTTCCTGCCATCGATCAGCATGTGGATAAACGAGCGAGACTGCTATCCTTTTATCGGAGGCGACAGCATAGATAGTCCTGATACTTCGCCCGAGTCAGGGGATATCGGGTCGGAGGAGGGTGAGGGAGCTTCTGTCAACTTGATACTTCCGTATACCGGATTCAGTTTTGTAGGCGGAGGAGATCCCGACAGCATATACAGGTATTCCCTGACATGCCTTGAGAACGCTTTGTCGATACTTCGTGTCATCGAAGAGGAGTATCAGAAGACATTCGAGAAAAAGCTCACACTGAGGAGGTTAGGCGCGGTCATTACTAATCCGCGTATGCCGCTTCTCGGGCAGGGGCTTGACTATGATGACCATATCGTGCCTTCGGTTTATGTCGATAATGAACTGCGAAGGCTGAAGAGGCTGTTCATGTTCAGGCATAAGCAGCAGCAGTAATTAAGCGGCCGGATACATACGATCATAAACCGGCCAAATTCATACGGTATAGTAAAATTCTAACCTATGCATGCATTAACAACAGCAACAAAAGGGAGAAATGGAATGAGATTTCTGCACGAATTGCCTGCAGATACAGGCATACAAAATGTGATCGAACTCGGCGGCTGCCCGGTCAAACTTGCGGGGCATAACAGAGTTAACATACTCGCGCTCGGAGATGTAGGGACGACTATGCTCATAGGCCTCAGGCTGCTCGGTGCCGACGTCATTTCCGAAATCGGAATCATGGACATAAGGCAGGAAAACCTCGAGCGTCTGGAGATCGAGATCAACCAGGTGGGTTATCCTTTTGATACTCACAAACTGCCGGAAATCAGGATCTTGGATGAAGAGACTTTGTTCGACTGCGACGTGCTGGTGTTCTGCGCCAGCAGGGGAGTCCCTCCTGTGACCGTAGATTCGGCAGAGCAGGTCGAGGATGTCAGGATGGCTCAACTCGATGCCAACAGGGAGATAATAAAGCACTACGCAACTCTTGCCCGCAAGGCGGAGTATAAGGGGATGGTAGCTGTGGTAAGCGACCCTGTGGATAATCTTGCGGCGGCATTTCTCGATGCGGCGGAGCTCATGCCTTGGCAGATCCAGGGATACGGGCTCGGAGTCATGAACATGAGAGCTCTTTACTATTCACGCAAAGAGCCGGAAGGTCCGATGAGTCTTTATGAGACTGAAGGAAGAGCTTTCGGGCCTCATGGGCAGGACCTGGTTATAGCCAACAGCATCGAACACTATGATGAGGAAGCCTCTCTGAGGCTTACTGATCTGGCAACGAGCGCCAACTTAAAAGTGAGGGAGCTTGGATTCAAGCCGTATATCGCTCCGGCCATATCATCCGCAGCCGTTCCGATTCTGCTTACGCTTCGCGGGGAGTGGCACTACGGATCGGTATATCTTGGGGATAGCGCCAGAGGCGCTTTTATGGGGGTGAAAAACAGACTGACAGAGTCAGGCTTCGAGTATGAGGATGTGCCACTGCCTGACGCGCTGTACAAGCGCATCCTGAATGCTTATACAACGCTGTGTGATATACGCTAAAAGGGGTGACGGGGACTGTGAGAGAATTGATAGTAGTGAGACCTCTCTGCGAGATACAGGGCTGGAACAGAAGGATGGAAGATGTTCTGGGGGACATACTGGAAGAGCTCGACAGAGAAGGCACGGATATCACCCTGGTGGAAAAAGCGTCAGAGCTGCAATATACAAGTATGAGAGACCGTCATGTACTCTTTGCCGTGAGCCTGACAGAAGCCGGTGTCAACATGGAGTACTACAGGATGCTCGAGTACTTCAGGTCCAATCCCGACTGCCTCGAAGGATCGTCCGGGGGTATACTGGTTGACGGGCAAAGTGAGCTTTTTACCAAGGCGCTGGCAAGAAGGCTGGCTTTCTCGGCGAATGCTTCGGGCTGCACTTTTCCGGGCAGACCGCTTGTCGAGGCTACCGGAGACCTTAAGAATTTTCACGTCCTTTCCGGTATTCGCAAAGTTGATCTGGAAACGGTTTACGAACAGCAGGTGCGCGACCTCGTTCACAGGATAAGAGATTTTGGCAGTGAAAGCGCGCCTGTGTCTGACGGATCGGAAAGAATTAAGGTGCTCGCTGTCCACGCGAGCTCAAGGAAGACTTCCAATACTTTGCTCCTGTGGGACAAGGTGCGCAGGAACATAGAATACAGAGCCGAGATTACGGAGATATCTCTAAGCGAGGGAGTGATCAGGGATTGCAGGGGATGCAAATATGAGGACTGCCTGCATTTCGGCGAACAGGGCAGATGCTTCTACGGTGGGATAATAACAGAGCAGGTCTATCCTGCATTGATGGAAGCTGATGCGCTGGTGATGATATGTCCAAATTACAATGATGCTCTCAACGCCAACCTTACAGCCTTCATCAACAGGTTGACAGCTCTGTACAGAGCGCACGATTTCAGCCGTAAGAAAATTTACGCGCTTGTCGTGTCAGGCTACAGCGGCGGCGATATCGTATCTGAGCAGATAATAGGTGCCCTTAATTTCAACAAAGGGATGATACTTCCGGGCAAATTCGCCATGGTTGAGACCGCAAACGATCCGATGAGCATCCTCGAAGTGCCTGAGATCGATGCCAAAGCCGCAACCTATGCGAATAGGATAGTATAAGATAACAGTAATGAGGCAATAAAGATGTTTGAGAAGTACACATGTGCCATTAAATATGTAGAAAAAACAACTTAATCAGGAGTCAAGTTAATACAAAAAACAGCAACGCGAGCATAGAGAATTTAGTACTCTAAGGCTCGCGTTTTTGCTAAAAAATCAATTGGGGTAAATTGGGTAAAAAATGGGGTAAAATGAAAAACGCACTCGTCAGAATGCTGTAATTCCAACGAGTTGACGCTTTAAGTGTGGTGGTGCGCCCGGCGGGGATCGAACCCGCGGCCTTCTCATTCGGAGTGAGACACTCTATCCACTGAGCTACGAGCGCATGTGTACGCCGGGCACATGCCCGGCGTTTTTCATTATATTCAATTACGGGAAAATGGTCTAGAGATAATCTCTCTCATAACCGATAGGTCTCAGCATGAGGTCGTCCATTGCGTCTTTTACTGTTATATTGCCATTGATGACGTCATATATTGCATTGAAGATAGGCATCTCTACGCCTGTCTGTTCAGCAAGCTCGTGTACTACCTCGGCAGTATACATACCCTCAGAGACCATGCCAATCTCTTTGATGGCATCTTCAGGCTTCTTGCCCTGACCGATCAGTCTGCCGCAGCGGAAGTTTCTGGAGTGGATGCTTGTGCATGTAACGATCATGTCACCGATGCCCGCCAGACCGAAGAATGTCGAAGGCCTTGCACCAAGCACAACGCCGAGCGATGTGGCTTCAGCACAGCCTATTGTAAGCATTGCAGCCAGCGTGTTGTCTCCATAGCCGGCTCCGTTGGCGATTCCTGAGCCAACAGCAAGAACGTTCTTAAGCGATGCTGCAAGCTCCATGCCCTTCATGTCATCGTTCAGATAAACTCTGAATTTATTCGTGCTGAGGAGCTCTGCCAGAGCAATGGCGGATTCCTCTTTTTTCGACGACATTGCAACTACCGTAGGAACTCCTATACCTAATTCTTCGGCGTGAGAAGGACCGCTCATACAGACGTATCTGTCGAGGTCGAAATATTCGCCTATGACCTCAGACATCCTCTTGTGGGTTTTCTGTTCAAGACCCTTGGAAATGCATGTAACGATCGCATCCTTGCGGATGAAAGGAACAGCAGCTTTAATGGCGCTTCTTACATGCTGTGCAGGAAGAGCGAATATGACGAAATCCGCATCCTTAATAGCTTCCTCATTTGTTTTGCAGAAGTGGTAGTCACCTTTGAGTTTTACGCCCGGAAGATAGTCCTTGTTCTCCATGTCTGCAGCCATGCGGGCAAGGTGATCCTGATCGATATCGAAAATGTTGACCCTGCAGCCTTTGCCTGCAAGAACTGTAGAAAGAGCTGTACCGAAGCTTCCTCCGCCGATAAATGCAACTGTAGTCATATCTTTATCCCTTCTCTGTTAATCCGTGCGAATAAATCCCTTAACGGGTCCAACCAAGTAATTATACTGTTTTTGTACTTAAATTGAAACCATGAAGCCTTTCATGTGGTATACTGTTAACCGTAAATGCGCCGGACAGGATCTGCCGGCATAAAAGGAGACAGAGATGGCAACAAAAAAGAACCCAAGAGTAGTAAAGTTTGTACTTACAGATGATGACTATATATCGTTCGGACGCTACCGCATCCTCTACACAGCCGGCGGGCGCAAGCTTGTTAACAGACAGAGACTTACATACCTGATCAGCGGTATCTGCATCGCCGGACTTTTCACTATATTTCATGCAGATCATCAGTTCACCATGATCGCTTATGCAGTTGCGGCTGTTATCGGTATCGGCGGTCCGATTTTTGCTGAAAGAATATTGCTCCGTCAGCAGGACAAAGCCATAAAAAACTCAACAGATACTCTGGAGAGGGTACATGCGGAGGAAAACGTGATAACCATAGGTGATGATGCTCTCACTACGGATGCAGGTGATGATCATCAGTCGTTCGATTATAAAGACATAATTGCAGTTGACCTCACAGAAGAAGCGATTTATGTCTGGATGAGCGAAACAATGATAATGCCTGTACCGCTTCACGCATTTGCCGGAATGCCTGAGATGAAGGAGGCTTACAAGCTGATCAGACAGAAAGTCAAGGAGGCGGGCGGTACTCTCGCTGATGATGGCAAATAGATGCACTTTGTGAAAAACAACAAAAAAATGTCAATTTATTAGTTGACAACACAAGCGAACGTTGCTATATTAGCAAATGAACTTATTCTATGAAAGGAGCACATTCACATGACAAGAAACATGATGATGGAAATGGGAATGATGGGCATGTGCATGTGCAGAGCCGATGAATAGCATAGGATAAGGTCATAACGAATCCGAAAACTGTGTATATTTCTCATGTGTGAGATGCCGGGGCAGGTCGTTAAGACCTGCCCCGTATTATTTTTTCAGGAAAGGAACGGAATGGCAGAACACATCATAAAACTCCAGGGAGTAACCAAGGAGTTCGATACCAAAGGCGGCAAAGTTGTCGCGCTGAAGGATATCAATCTGGACATCGAGAGAGGGGACTCATACGGAATAATAGGATTATCCGGTGCAGGCAAATCAACACTAGTCAGAACTATTAACCTCCTCGAGCAGCCGACTGAAGGTAAAGTAATCTTCAATGACAGCGCGCTGACCGGACTGGGAAGCAGGGATCTCAACCGCCACAGACGTAAAATATCGATGATATTCCAGCAGTTCAACCTGCTGATGCAGAGAGACGCGCTTGGCAACATACTCTTTCCCCTTGAGATCGCAGGAGTGCCAAAGCAGGAGGCTCTGAAAAAAGCGAAGGAACTTCTGAAAGTGGTAGACCTTGAAGAAAGAGCCCATTCGTATCCGTCGCAGCTCTCCGGAGGCCAGAAACAAAGAGTAGCCATAGCAAGAGCTCTGGCGTCAGATCCGGAGGTAATACTATGCGATGAAGCAACTTCGGCTCTCGATCCGAAAACGACCAGATCGATTCTCAAGCTGCTGAGACAGATAAATGAGGAGCGTGGTATCACTCTCGTTGTCATAACCCACGAAATGGGAGTTATCAAACAGCTCTGCAACAAGGTGGCAGTCATAGAAGGCGGCAGGATCGTTGAGCGAGGCGACGTACAGGATGTCTTTGCAAGGCCTAAGACTAAAGCAGCGAGGAAATTGTTCTTCCCTGACAGCGAGGACAGTGAGCTCCCTGAAGCAAGGACCGCAGTCCGCAACAGGCTGAGACTTGTGTTTGATGAGAATACGGCATACAAACCAATCATTTCAAACATGATTCTTGCAACCGGAGAACCGGTAAATCTCCTGTATGCAAATATGGATGCGCTTCTTGATGAGCAGAGAGGGCAGATGGTAATAGCCCTGTCAGACAACAAGGAAGCGGCGGAAAAGCAGAAAGCATACCTCATCAAAGAGGGTGTTGCGTTTACAGAAATAGAGGAGGATTCGGACTACTATGATTATCCTCTTCACGGATTCAGAGAGGAGGAAGAGCAATAATGGATACAGGAACATTGTTTAAACTCCTTTCTGAAGGAACGGTCCAGACTTTGACCATGACCCTGGTGGGAACCCTGATTTCGTATATAATCGGACTTCCTGTAGGAGTATCGCTCATAGTTACCGGACCGAATGGGATAAAACCTGCTGTGATATATAACAAGATCATGGGGTTTATCGTAAACGTGATCAGATCCATGCCTTTCCTGATACTGATGATAGCGTTCATGCCTTACATAAGAAAGATAATCGGAACAGGCATCGGAACATGGGCGACCACAGCAGCGCTGATTCTGGCAGCCTGGCCATTCGTAGCAAGAATGGTAGAGCAGTCGCTTCTGGAAGTCGATCCGGGTGTAATCGAGGCAGCACAGGCCATGGGAGCAAGCAACATGCAGATCATACGCAAGGTGATGCTCCTCGAGGCAAGACCATCACTGCTGAACGGAGCTGCAGTAGCAACGATCACAATACTGGGTTATTCAGCGATGGCCGGAACTCTGGGCGGGGGCGGACTCGGAGATATCGCGATCAGATTCGGACATTACAGGTTCCAGCCGGATGTCATGTGGATAACGATAATCGTACTGGTAATTCTCGTTCAGATCATGCAGGAGATCGGCATAAGGCTGGCTGCAAAAATGGACAACCGTATCAATTAGTTAAGACCCCGTAAGGGTTAATTATAAAGGTAACAATTTTACTAAGAGAACAAATAATAAGAAAAAGGAGAAAAGACATGAAGAACGTAAAGAGATTCAGCATTCTGGCAGCAGTACTAGTACTTACACTTGGTATCCTCACAGCTTGCGGCGGCAGCAGCGACAGCGGCAGCGCCGATGGTGATTCCGCAGACAAAACAATCAAAGTAGCAGCTTCACCTACACCACACGCTGAGATCCTCAACGCGATCTCCGATGAACTGGCAGCCGAAGGATGGACACTCGAAGTCATCGAGTTCGATGACTATGTACAGCCTAACGTAGCTACTACAGACGGCGATGTAGACGCAAACTATTTCCAGCATGTACCTTACCTTGATGAGTACAACGAGCAGAACGGCACAGACCTCGTTGCTGTAGGAAACGTACACTATGAGGCGATGGGCGTTTACAAGGGAACAAAGGACTCCTTCGATGCACTCGAAGACGGGGACAAGATCGGTATCCCTAACGACGGAACAAACGGAGCAAGAGCACTCCAGCTTCTTGAAGCCAATGGTGTTCTCAAGCTGAAAGAAGATGCAGGCGTTACAGCAACAGAGCAGGATATCGTTGAGAATCCAAAGAACCTCGAGATCGTTCCGCTCGAAGCTGCTACAATACCGGCATCGCTTCCGGATCTTGCTCTCGGAGTAATCAATTATAACTACGCAAATGGCGCCGGATTCACACAGGACGATGCTGTTGCACTTGAAACTGCAGACTCTGATGCAGCTGAAACATTCGTAAACGTCATCGTAGTCAATGCCGGCAATGAGAACAGTGAGAAGACTCAGGCTCTCGTTAAGGCAGTTCAGTCAGATACCGTTAAGAACTTCATCCTTGATAACTACAACGGACTGATCCAGCCTAAGTTCTAAATCAGAAGGCATATGAGTGACCATATCAGAATAGCGGTCATCGCGGGAACTCCCGTAGACACACAAATGGGTGTCGAATACATTGAAAGAAAGACGCATGAAGCCGGCAGTGAGCACGGCTTCATGCCTTTGTACTGCCCGGCAGCACTCGACTGCGACGATCAGGTTAAATTCCAGTACTCGGACGATGATGAGAAACGTGCGATAATGGATAATATTTTTGATCAGGAAATACAGGAAGGAGTCAGTGACTTCTTTATCTACTGCAATTCGCTCTCGGGAGCATTCGACTTCGACAGTTATGCCGTGCGAAAATCGATTGACTCCGGCAAAGACATCAGGATCTACACTCCGCTGCAGGTATACAGGAAACTTGGCGGCGCATATGACCGCATTGGAGTCATGGCTGCAAATAACCTTTCGGCTCATGCGATAGAGGAAGCGCTGATGGCTGCGAATCCTGACATATATATGATAGGAACCGGAAATATGGCGATAGTCCGTGCAATAGAGGACGATCTGTCCCCGGAAGAAATAGTCGATAAATGCGGAATAAGTAATCTTATGAGATACTTTGAGGCATGCGGAGCTGAAGCTCTTGTGCTCGGCTGTACTCACTTCCCTTATATCAAGGAAGAAATCGATAAACTGACTGATCTGCCGATCATTGATCCGGCGGATGAAATGTTCGAAGCACTGCTCAAAGCGGCCCGGTAGATAAAAACAACATAAAGCTGAGATCCGCAGATCTGAAATAGGTCTGCGGTTTTCTTTATTTTGCGCGGATTATTTAGTATAATCTACTATGTATGATTATGTGCTCGCGACAGCACAATACCAGATAACTTTAACAACAAAAAGCAGATAACTCTAACAACAAAAGAGGGACAGAATAATGGCAGGCAACTTTAAAAAAGTAGGAAAATGGGGCGAATGCCTCTGGGGAATCGATGAGAACGGAAACCTTCTTATCGACAACGGATATGCTGCAGGTCTTGATGACGAAGGAACACCCTGGAAGGGTCTGGAAGACGTTATAAGATCAGTGGTTGCAACACGCGGTGTGAAATTCCCTGACGGGGCATCGCTTGCAGGACTGTTCAGGGGCTGCAGAAAGATGGTAAAGGCGGATCTGAGCGGGTTTGACACATCAAATGTCACACGCATGGACTCGATGTTCGAGGGATGCGCAAATCTCAGTGAACTTGACATATCATCTTTCGATACCGGCCGCTGCTCTGATCTGAGCAGGATGTTTGCTCAGTGCGCAAAGCTCGATGAGATTCTCCTGGGCGCCGGTTTCAGCACGAACGGTGACGGCAGTACTGACTGCGGAAGGCTTGCTGTGAAGGAATACGGCAAGTATAAGAAGGCAAAACCGATCTCTGTAGAAGGATTCAGAGTGCTTTATCACAGCAATTATGACGGCGGTGCAGAAGAGCTGGTAGAAGAAAGGCAGACAGTACCGGGGTCCGCATACCGTGTTGAAGCACTCATGTTCAGCAGACCTGATGAAAGCTGGAAGTTCATGACATGGAACTCACAGCCTGACGGAAGCGGCGCAGCTATCCCGGCCGGAGTTGAGATAAATTCGGTTGACAGAGATCTCGATATTTACGCTATATGGGGACATGCACCGAAGATCGGAGAAATCACCGAACCGGCTGCTTTCTCATTCGGAGAGACCATTCCGTTCGAACTGCCGGAGATCATTTCGGTCAACGACCGTGAGGTGACCGGCTACCTTGAGATAAGTGAGACAGGCGAAGAAGGAACCTGGCGTGCGATCAACCATAATGCCATCTTGCCTGTATCGTGCAACGGGTATCTTCTGAGGCTCCATGCGGCAAACAGTGTAGGTGAAGCAGTTTCCAACACCGTAAGGCTGAATATAAAAAGGGCGAATATTGACGTGTCCGGCGTACGCTGGGCAGAAGATGACGACATGACTTATGACGGCAGCGTCAAGCATGTATGGCTCGAAGGACTGCCTGAAGGCGTAGTGCCAAAATATACAGGCAATGAGGGCGTTGAAGCAGGTATATATATTTCAACGATCAGCTTCGACTTCGATCAGGATAACTTCAATGAGCCGCTGATAGTACGTGAACACGAGTGGACCATCCGCAGGGGCAGCTACGACATGTCGCAGGTGGGCTGGGTCTACGACGGTCCGTTTACATATGATGGGTCGAACCATGGCGTCTGGCTCAAAGGACTTCCTGAAGGTGTAACAGCGAATTATGAGGACAATTCAGCGCTGAAAGCAGGAGTCTATACCGCAAAAGCAAGATTTGATTACGACAGCGCAAATTACGAGAAGCCGCAGGATGTGGCTCCATGCGTCTGGGAAATAAAGAAAGTAGGACTCAACGCTGCCGGTCTTGAGTGGTCGGGCTGCGAAGATTTTGTATACGACGGATCCCCTAAGAAGGTATTCATCATGAATCTTCCTGAGGATGCTGAGGTCGAATATGACGGTGCAGAAGAGAGCCAGGCGGGCAAATACCTTGCAAGAGCTTCCATAAACGGCAACTACTGCTTCATGGGCCCTGCGGAATATGAATGGGAGATCGCCAAGGCTTCCTACGATATGTCAGGCACTGCCTGGTGTGAAGATACCGACTTCGAATATGATGGTGAGACACATAGCGTGAAGCTTGTGTCATTCCCGGAGGAGCTTACAGTCAGATACAGC
>JBGUKU010000029.1:0-2564 GCA_045114615.1 Anaerovoracaceae bacterium | reverse complement strand
CGGAGCTTCGGACTCAAGGGACTCTACAGGGTCATGATCAAGTATGTCGTGCCGGTGATCATGTTCATCCTGTTCCTTACTTCGGCCGGAATCCTTAATTTCTAAGTTGACGGATGCTTTCAGGTCTCTCGCAGAGTTGCGGCTACGAGCCGCAGATTTGCCGCTGACTGACTCGCCACAGACTTGGCGAAATGGTCACAGGAAACGATATATCGTTAGTCTTCCTCTGATTTTTATACATGTTTTTTTACCCTCTGTTGAAGTCAAAAATTGAAATATACGATATTTTGATCAAATAGGGTAGAGGGGAGCCGGATGGCTCCGCCCCTCCCATTGCACCGGACGTACGGTTCGCGTATCCGGCGCTACATCAACTGTAAATCAATATCGGATTTTATTGAGATAGTATGCAAGGGGGTCGACAAGTCCCGGATAGACCGTGACTTTCCCCTTGCATTTTAATTTCATCCCAAGCACTTTCGGGCTCAGGATGTAGTTAATAACATCTCCATTACACTGACTGTATAATCCCTTTCGAGAATTGGCGACTTTGCAAAGTGCCTCATCATCGAACTGGAAGCCAAACATGGTGCAGTACCACCGAAGGTTCTTAAAGATGGTCTTCGGCTTCTTCCACTGTTTGACCATAATCACACGAATCCTGTGTCTGACCCATTGTCCAATCTCGGCCATGTAACCCTTCATACTGCCTATACCGTAGTAATTAATCCAGCCGCGCAGTATCTGGTTTACTTTGGTGACTGTGACTGACAGTGGAACAGCCGCCGCTTTGCGCCTGCATGTGACCGCGCGAATTTTGTCCCGCAGTCTCAGTTTCCTGCTCTTGAGTGGTTTACATCTCCATGTGTCCTTCTGTTTCCAGAAACCAAACCCGAGGAACTCACTCTTCATTGGCCTTACAACATTTGTCTTTGTTGCACTGACCCGCAGGAACAGCTTGCGCTCAAGCCAGCTGCTGACAGATGCCATGACGCGGTCTGCCGACTTGCGGCTTCTTGCAAAGACGTCGAAATCATCCGCGTACCTGACAAAGCACAGCCCCCTTGCTTCCAGTTCCTTGTCCAGTTTGTCAAGATAGACATTGGACAGGACGCAGGAGAGAGGTCCTCCCTGGGGAACACCTTCTTCTGTGGGGCTGACCAACCCATCATCCATTACGCCAGCTTTCAGGAACGAGCGTATAAGGTGAAGGATGGTCGCGTCATTCATCCTTTCTCTCAATATCGAAATCAGCTTGTCGTGGTTCACCGTGTCAAAATACTTCTCGATATCAAAATCCACTACCCACGTGCGGCCTTCGTTGAGGTATCCCAGCGCTTCCCTCATGGCCTGATGGCCATCACGGTGCGGCCGGAATCCGTAGCTGTGGTCGCTGAAATACGGGTCGTATTCCAGTATGAGTATCCTTGAGACCGCCTGCTGGATCACTCGATCCACAACAGTAGGTATCCCAAGCGGGCGGAGCTTGTCAGAGTTCGGTTTCGGTATGTACACCCGCCTTACCGGCTGGGGTTTGTACTGCTTATTCCGTATCTGCATTCTTATCTCATCCCCGTGTACTGCAAAATAACCCTGCAGTTCATCGACGGTCATGCCGTCAATGCCGGGGGCTCCTTTGTTCTTGGCCACTTCTTTGATGGCTTCATTGAAGTTCTGGACACTTAGAATTCTGTCAAGCAGATTCATCCGTTGCTCCTCCTCTTTCGTAAAGGTGTCAGAAAACTTCTTCCTCTATCACAGCCCCCGCGACATACGATTGCACTTGTTGGACTGCTACAAGGTGTAGTGCAGAATATCCTGACCTTGCTCAAGTGATTCACAATACAGTTAACATTAGACCCTTCGGGAATTTGCATTCCCTCGATGCTGTCATATGGTCTCAGCTGACTCCCAGACATAAGCTTTATATCGCACGTGTATAAGATGCCCGCCGCAGCATCAGCGGAATAACTCACTCCTTTCCTCTAACACGCTGCCTGGGTCTCCCGGGGTAATTCACAGTTCTTTCGTCACACAACCTCCTGATTTACTCTCTTGGTTTTACGCTTACCGCGGACTTCGGATTGTTAAGCACCCTTGTCCACCATTTAGCCTCATATCAGGTTTCTGTTCGTAGGCTCATGACTTTGCTACGCGCTTCCTTTACCCCACCGTTACCGGCTTCGGCTTGCGTTTAACTACATGGACGGTAAGTTATCCATGACCGGACTTTCACCGGCAAGAACTGCGCCATGCCCGGCGCACTTAAAAAAACTATGCGAAAACTCACTCTTCCGCATAGTTTTTCTTTCTATTTCTCATACAGTCTGCTCGCGTCAATGATCCGATCTCTGACCCTTTTCCGAAGTTTTACAGGTTCAAGTACAACAACACTGCTCCCCAATGACAGTATATCCCTTATGATTTCCGCCTCATCATAGGAATAATACGTGATCTCCAGTCTGTAGTAATCATCCTTCCTGTTATATACAGCCTTACGTTCATAATATGAAAACATACGAAAGCATCTCTCTATCACATGACCGGAAGGCTCAACGTCCAGC
>JBGUKU010000028.1:0-37602 GCA_045114615.1 Anaerovoracaceae bacterium | reverse complement strand
AAGCATAGGCTCCGGCGTTTTTGAATTGCGAGTTTAGATGTTTTACAGAGGAAGTTCGCGTCCTTCCTTTTTCCACGAATAGAATTCTGCAGTTGCTGTGAAAATAGCATCTCCGGAGGAGTTCAGAGCTGTCTCAACAGAATCCTGGATAACACTGATGATGAATCCGATTCCTACCATCTGCATGGCAATATCCTGAGGGATTCCGAACATCGAGCATCCGAGAGGTACCAGCAGCAGCGAGCCGCCTGCAACTCCGGAAGTTCCGCATGCGGAAAGTGTAGCTACGATACTCAGCAGGATAGCCATCGGGAATGTCACGTCCACTCCTGTTGTCCAGCAGGCAACCAGCGTAAGAGTTGTGATTGTAACTGCAGCTCCGTCCATGTTGATAGTCGAGCCGAGAGGAATGGATACAGAATACATATCCTCGTCCAGTCCGAGATCCTTGCAGAGCTCCATGTTTACAGGGATGTTCGCAGCCGAGCTTCTTGTGAAGAAAGCTGTGAGAGCACTTCTCTTGATGCAGTACCACATGAGTGGATAAGGGTTACGTCTGAGTACCAGAGCTACGATAATCGCATTGATACCGAGCGAAGTAAGGCACATTGTGCTTACCAGCAGAGCTACCAGCTGACCATAGTGCATGAAGATAGCGAGTCCGCTTGTTGAAACTGCGTTAAATACGAGACCCATGATACCGAATGGTGCGCAGTTGATGACCCAGCGAACGACAACGGAAAGTGATTCCGCCAGATCGCTGAAGACTTTCTTTGTTCCCGCACTGGCCGCCTTGAGAGCAAGACCGATCACTACTGCCCAGAACAGGATAGCGATGTAGTTTGCACTTGCAATGGCGTTGATCGGGTTGTTGACAAAGCTCAGACACAGATTCTTGAGGACCTCGAATACCGATCCCGGAGGAGTCAGGTCTTCGGCAACGTTCTCAACGCCTGTCAGAGGAACCTTAACTTTGAAAGTGAAGTTCATGCATACTGCGACGAATGCTGCGATGAGCGTACTGAGCATGTACAGGAAAATAACAACTTTGAATCTGTCCGCGTTACCTCCCTTTGCGTTGGCAAGCGATGATGCGACCAGTACGAATACCAGTACAGGTGCGATGCCCTTGAGTGCTCCGACGAACACGTCTCCGAAAATCGAGATCCACTGCTGCGACGGGATGATGAATCCAAGGATAGCTCCTATGATAAGACCGATGAAAATTCTCAGTACGAGACTGATGTTCATCCACTTTTGAAATAAATTCATATAATCTCTTCTCCTTACCTAAAAAAAGGAAGACCCAAGATCTTCCTTAAAAACAACATGATAAATTAATAACAAATTTTATGTATTATTTACAGTACTTTTTCCAATACAAGTTTTATCTGTTTTTTATAAAGTGAAGCCACGTCAAAGCGATCGTATTCTTCCCTTCTTTACTTTGCCTCCAGGATGCTCATGAATTCATCGCCTGTAATGGTCTCCTTTTCATAAAGGTAACCCGCAAGTTCATCGAGTTTTGCGCGGTTATCACTGAGTATCTTTCTGGCTTTTTCGTGCTGCTTCTTTACAAGTTCAACTACCTTCTTATCTATTATTGTCTGTGTCTCGGCGGAACACGAAAGTGCAGTGTCTCCTCCCAGATACTGATTCTGTACAGCTTCCATCGCTACCATGTCAAAGTCATCGCTCATGCCGAAGCGTGTGATCATGGTACGTGCGATCTTTGTAGCCTGCTCTATGTCATTGGAAGCACCTGTCGTGACAGATCCGAAGGCAACTTCTTCGGCTGAACGGCCTCCTGTCAGGGTAGCTATCTTGTTCTCAAGCTCTTCTTTAGTCATCAGATAGTGATCACCTTCATCGACCTGAAGCGTATATCCGAGGGCGCCTGATGTGCGCGGTACGATCGTTATCTTCTGTACAGGAGCCGAATGCGTCTGCATTGCTGCCACAAGAGCATGGCCTATTTCGTGATATGCCACTACCTTCTTCTCATGATCTGTAAGTATCGAATTCTTCTTCTCGTATCCTGCGATGACGACTTCTATGCTTTCCTCAAAGTCAGTCTGCGATGCAGCTTTGCGGCCGTCTCTTACCGCGCGGAGTGCCGCCTCATTTACTATGTTCGCAAGTTCCGCTCCGGATGCTCCGGCTGCCATGCGCGCGATGACCGAGTAATCGATATCGTCTTCAGTCTTGACCTTTGCGGCATGTACTTTGAGAATTGCTTCCCTTCCCTTAAGATCAGGCAGTTCTACAGGTACTCGGCGGTCGAAACGTCCCGGTCTGGTGAGAGCCGGATCGAGCGACTCCGGTCTGTTGGTAGCTGCCAGGATGATTACTCCGCTGTTTCCTTCGAAACCGTCCATCTCTGTCAGCAGCTGATTGAGTGTCTGTTCTCTTTCGTCATTACCTCCGAAATTGCCGCTGTTTCTCTTCTGACCGATGGCATCTATCTCATCGATGAATACGATGCATGGTGCCTTCTCCTTTGCCTGTCTGAACAGGTCACGCACCTTTGAAGCACCCATGCCTACAAACATCTCTACGAATTCGGAGCCGGACATCGAGAAGAACGGCACTTCAGCTTCACCGGCGACAGCCTTGGCAAGCATGGTCTTTCCTGTTCCCGGAGGACCTACCAGAAGAACGCCTTTCGGCATCGATGCACCAATCTCCCTGTACTTGGCAGGATCGTGCAGATAATCCACTATCTCCTGCAGATTCTCCTCTGCCTCGTCAACACCTTCAACATCATCGAACTTGATTCCATCCGAAGACTTTACGTAGACTCTTGCATTGCTCTTGCCCATGTTGAACATCATTGATCCCGGGCCGCCGGCTTTATCCATCATTCTCTTGCTCAGGAACTGTCCCAGAGCGACGAAAATGAAGATCGGCAGTATCCAGCTGAGGAAGAAGCTGGCCAATGGAGACATCTGCTTTACTATCTTGGTTGTGAACTCTGCGCCTGATGCGTGAAGGCGATTGACAAGTTCGGGATCGTTCATCACTCCCGTACGGTATACTTCTTTGCCGTCCTTGCTTGTGAACAGTATCTGGTTTTCCTCGACCTGAACCGATCCTATTTTGCCTTCTTCAGTCATGGTCATGAACGTGCCATAGTCTACATCCTTGATTTTAGGCTCTTCAGCAAGCATCGGAGCTATCAGGGAATTGAACGCAAACATGACCAGCAGCATGATTATGTAGAAAACAATCAGCGGCTTCCTTGGATTTTTTACTTCATTCATTGTTTTTGCTTTCTCCAGTCAAAACTTATAATCCAACAGCTTTGAGCGCCTGGTCCAGATCCTCAATAATATCTTTCGGATCCTCCAGGCCAATGCTGAATCTCAGGAATCCCGGACTGAAAACAGCCGGATAAAGGTGCATGCGCTCATCGTAACTAGGCTGAGGAAAAATCAGGCTTTCATCATGCCCGAGAGAAACAGCAAATGTTACGACTTTCAGTGCTGCGCAGAATCTTTCCACCGTCTTATCATCAGCATCCAATACAAATGATATCACTCCACCGAACCCGTTTTCCATCTGCTTTTTTGCTATTTCGTGTCCCGGGTTGCTCGGAAGGCCCGGATAAGAAACATATATGACATTTGCTCTCTTTTCCAGCCACTCAGCAACTTGTTGAGCTGTATCAAAAATCCTTTGCGTCCTCAGCGGGAATGTGACCATTCCTCTGAATATCTGCCGTGCATTGAGGCGATCTTTTCTTCAAGCCAGTGCTGGTTCGGATTACCGTTTCTGACATATAAAAGCAGGTCTGTAGATGAATAATTCACCTGAGAAAGATCATCCGGCAGTTTATAGCTGTTTGCCATATGCAGCGGCCGTCTCACCGCTCCGGTCCCTTCGTCATATCCATTGCCTGTATGGACTGCTCTTGTTGAGATATCATACCCTTTGTAATCATCTTTTTTCTTTGCCATCTCTATACCCATACCCTTTGTACTGTTACATCAAAAATATAAAAAGAGCAGCGGAACAGAATCCGGCTCCGCTGCCTGCATATTATCCCCATTTACCTATCGCGTCAATAGGTTTTACCTTGTGATCATCGGTATATGATGCAGCTGACGACTTTGCTGCCGTCCTTTTCTATCATATAAGCTTCGTTTTCAAAATCGCAGTGATACATGCTGAGTCTGTCGCCTTCATGTGTCTGGGCTACGTACTGCACCTCAATGGCCTTGACTGGATTTTCAATCAGATCATCGACACTTATCTGATTCACAAAATAGCGTACATACGCAACGTTATTGGTATGATGGCAGTAATCTATATCTGCCGAACGCACTGTGATCTCATCGATCAGGTCACCGCGCACAGGCTTTTCCTTTGTATAAGCTATTTCAAACATCGGCTCCTCAGCAGGAGTCTTTTCTCCAACGCCAACACTTTCAGACTTTCTGATCTTGCCTGTCTCTAAATCCACTGCGCATAGCTCAAGCCTGGATTTAAGTGCTATACTTCCATCAGCTTTCTGAAGCACAGTATCGATGTACAGCCTGATTTTTGAGAATGAGCTTATGTAGCTTGTAGCCGTGTACTCATCCATCCAGGCGAGGGGCTGCGGCATTTCGATCCTGTTGCGGACGAACACCCACATACCTCCGTACTCACGCATGCATGTAACTCCATCTATATGCTGGTCACCCATCAACTCCGTGACCATGTCTTCCACGATACGGAAAGCTCCTTCAACAGAAAGCTTTACGTCGGCACCGCAGCTGCTTGCTGTCAGTCTGTCTTTTTTAATAAGTCTCATTTATGATTTTCATCTCCCTGTCATTTTTCATGTTTTCATTACAAAGCTGCACACATGCTCTATTTGCCGGCTGCTTTCATCGACAGCGCTATCTTTCCGCGTTTTTCATCTATCGACAGCACTTTAACATTCACTATGTCGCCAACCTTGACGACATCGAGCGGATGTTTCACGTATCTGTCAGCCAGTTCGGATATATGTACGAGGCCGTCCTGATGCACTCCGATATCAACAAATGCGCCGAAATCCACTATATTACGCACGGTGCCCTTAAGCTCCATTCCCGGTATCAGGTCTGACATCTCCAGAACATCGCTTCTGAGAACAGGTGCCTGCACGTCTTCTCTCGGATCCCTGCCGGGTTTTTCAAGTTCAGCTGCTATATCGGCAAAAGTGTACTTTCCGATGCCCAGCTTCTCTGCGATGTCCTTCCTTGCAGTCAGGCCCTTGACTTTACCGGCAAGTATATCTCCGGCCCCATAGCCGCACTCTTTGAGTATGGCTCTGGCAGCATCGTAGCTTTCAGGGTGAACGGATGTGGCATCAAGAGGCTCTGTGCCGTCCATTATCCTTAGGAATCCCGCACACTGCTCAAAAGCCTTTGGCCCGAGCTTAGGGACTTTCAGCAGCTCCTTGCGTGTGCTGAATTTTCCGTGCTCATCCCTGTACGCCACGATATTCGACGCGACCTGCTTGCTGATTCCCGAAACATATCCGAGGAGCGATGGCGATGCGGTGTTCAGATCAACGCCTACCATGTTTACGCATTTCTCAACGACTGCTGTCAGTACTTCTCCAAGACGCTTCTGATTCATGTCATGCTGGTACTGCCCCACACCTATCGCCTTAGGGTCTATCTTTACGAGTTCGGAAAGCGGATCCTGCAGTCTGCGTGCTATTGACGCTGAACTTCTCTCACCCACGTTGAGGTCAGGATGTTCCTCAGTCGCAAGCTTGCTCGCAGAGTAGACTGATGCGCCGGCTTCATTGACTATTGCGTACTGCAGCTTTCTGCCACGCCTTTGCTTCTCATAGCCGCGAATGAAATCCGCGATTATCTTTTCGGATTCCCTGGAAGCAGTGCCGTTTCCGACAGAAATGATATCTACGTTATACCTGTCGCAGAGATCCTCGAGAATCTTTACCGACTCTGCCACTCTGTTCTGAGGTGCAGTAGGATATATTACAGCAGTCTTCAGGATCTTGCCCGTAGGGTCGCATACTGCGAGCTTGCATCCCGTGCGGAAAGCCGGGTCCCATCCTAATACTGTCTTCTCCTTCATCGGAGGCTGCATCAGCAGCTGTTCCAGATTTGAGCCGAATACTTTTATAGCACCTTCCTCTGCAGCTTCAGTCAGTCTTCCACGTATCTCCGTTTCTATGGACGGAGCTATAAGCCTTTTGTATCCATCCTCGACCGCAGCTTCAACGAACGGACTGCAGATATCCGTTACCCCACGCAGCATTTTGCGCTTTAAATATCTGTCTATCTCATCCTCAGGCGCATCCACAGATACAGAAAGGACTTTTTCTTTTTCTCCGCGGTTTATCGCAAGTACTCTGTGCCCCGGTATTTTCGAAACCGCTTCACTGTATTCGTAGTAATTCTCATAAACCGAGCGTTCACCGGATTCTGCAATTTTCTTCCCTTCCGCGCCAAGGCTGCACGAAATGAAACCTTTATCGAGCGTTTTCTTTCTTATCCATGCCCTTACATCGGCATCATCGGACATATCATCTGCGATTATATCCTGCGCCATCCCAAGAGCTGTCTGAACATCAGGTATCTCCTTTTCTTCGGAAATATATTTCTCAGCCTCTATAACAGGATCATCCTTTGCATTCTTTGACAGCAGATAGTCCGCAAGGTCCTGCAGACCTTTTTCTCTGGCGACACTCGCGCGCGTCTTTCTCTTCGGCTTGTAAGGTCTGTAAAGATCTTCGAGAACAGCAGCAGTTTCGGCTGCTTCTATCTTTGCTTTAAGCTCATCGGTAAGCTTACCTTGCTCCTCTATCGCCGCCAGCACAGTCTGCTTGCGGTCTTCAAGATTGCGCAGATATTTCAGACGCTCATCAAAACTGCGCAGCACCTCATCATCCATGGCGCCGGTCGCTTCCTTGCGATAACGGGCAATGAACGGGATAGTACAGCCGCTGTCGATCAGCTCCGTCGCCGCCTCAGCCTGCCATAGCTTTATCTCTAATTCTTCAGCTATCTTTTTCAGAATATTAGTTTCCAAGTACTTCTCTCTCCTTCTTTTTAGTCTACCCCCAATGTTAAAGTAAAGACTTCAGATTGTCGAGCTATATCTGCTGTACTCAACTTATGTCACTCAACTCATGTCATCCAACTCATGTCACCCAACTCATGTCACTCAAGTCATGTCACTCAAGTCGTGCCCGCCGGCAGATGGTCCTGCAAAAAAGGAGTTTAAAAAATTTTTCTAAAAATCGCACCAAAAGCAGTGGTGTTTTTAGAAAAAGATAAAAACATATCATTTATACATGAGTATTCATTGCCATTCTCACATTAATATCGGGCTTGCTGATCACTTTAATTTACCATAACCTCTGACGAATGATTATTTAAAGCTGCATTTTCGAGGCAAACGGAAAAACGGCCGGATAGTGACGAACTTTTTCTAAAAAGCAGAGATAAAATCGTAGTGTTTTTAGAAAATTTTTCAAAACTCCTTTTGGACGTCAGTTTTAATAGCTATTTTGCGTATTCTTATTCATCAGAGTGAATACTATTACGAACAACCTTACGATAGCATGGACAAAAAGAAGGCTGCAGCGCTTCTGATATGCTGCAGCCTTGCTTTTCTATCATTATTAAAGCTCGTAATAAACCTCTCCGTTCTTATCACATGGTCCTGCCCCTGAAAAGCAGGGTTTTAAGATTCCATGCTATCTTATAGATCGACCTGACAAAAGCCGTACAGCTGCATATACGACAATGCACACCGGCAGCCATGCAAGGCTGTATGCGGATAGCAGCATTCTGCTGTAAAGGCCTTCAGCCCAGCTCCAGCCGAGTCCGAACATCTCACTGTATCTTGATATCAGTTCGATAACACTTATGGCAAATGTAACTATAAACGCCCATTTTGCCGCTCTGAGATTTGCCTGTGAAGCATTGTTTCTGCAAAGACAGTAATACATTGCAATGACTATCGCTGCCGGGTAGCAGGCATCCAGTACAGGTCCTACTACTTTAACGATCGTATCGAGGTCTGCGAACGAAACGATACATGAAAGCACGCATGATACTATGCAGAAGTTCCTGTATGTGAAGAGCTTGCTGTTTTTTTCAAGCATGATCTCTTCCCATATCTCAGATGTAGATGAGACTGCGCCAACGGCTGTTGTAAGTGCCGCCGCAACCAGAGCTATGTTGAACAGTATTCCTCCGGCTTTGCCCCACAGCACCAGCACCATTTCGGTATAAAGCGCCGAGAGTGTCAGATCTATCGTACCGCCGGTGTTGGCTCCTGCTATCATATGACCGAGAATAGTAACCAGCAGAAGTCCCAATCCGATGATTCCGATCTTTATCAGGTTTTTATTGATCGCCTTCTCGCCTATGCCGGCATTCCTGATTCCCTGCACCACAACGATTCCGAAAAGCAGCGCACACTGGAGGTCGGCTGTTGCGTAACCCTGGAGAAAGCCATATACCACAGGATTCTGATCAAATGACGGCGCCGCCCAGTCACGGGATATTGGAGTTGCGAGGCTCTTTATTATTACCGCTGTCACTACTATGACAAGTATCGGGAACAGTATTTTTCCTATCTTGTCCATCACCTCTCCGGGGTTCACTACGAACCAGTAGGTGATCAGATAGTAAACGATAGAGAACAGAACTACGGGGAGCATGCTCTCTGTCTCAAGCCCCGTGATCTACACTATGGCCGCCCATGCCGCGGCGCTCATTCTCGGCACCATGTACAGAGGCCCTATGACGAATATTGTAAGTGCGGCAAAGAAGGTCCCGAATTTCGGAGAGATCCTCTTTGTTATTTCCAGGAAGGTTCCGTCGCCCTTAACAAGTGCCAGATAACCGAAATACGGGAGGAGCACTCCCGAGAGCGCTACTCCTGCGAATACCGGCCAGAGTGCTGTGCCTGCATCCTTGCCCCACTGTACGGGAAAGAGCATGCACGCCGCACCGAAGTGCATTGAAAACAGGGCTCCTCCCATTACCAGCAATTCCTTTGCTCCAAGATCCTTTTTCATTTTTTACCTCTCTCATTCAATTGCATATTATACTACCTTCCTTTTTATGCGGAAAGCGACGGCAGTTATAACACCGCCATCGCCTCCGCATATGCTATTGAATTTTGAAAGGTCTATTTTCTTTTATCGTCCGAAGGAACGAGTTCAGTTACCTTGACCATAACGAATGTCATGAGTGCTGTGTAAGCCATTGTGATGAGAATATCCATTTTGTTACCTCCTTTTTTCAGGTCTTTTATCTCCATGACCTTTGCGGTCTTTCTTTCTGATCACAATATACCGCAGTCAATAATAAATGAAAAATTAATAGATATGATGCTTGATATTAATTCTTTTAATGTTTAGTATTTAATCAGAAATAATAACTATCAGGCATAGTCATACCCGATCATACAGATCCGCGGAGGTATATATGAACATTCAGAAGATGATACAGGTGCTGCTCACCGCGATAGACAGCGGCAGCCTTACAAAGGCAGGAGAGATCCTGGGTTATACCCAGTCCAACCTGACACAGATGGTAAAGTCGTTTGAAGATGAGATAGGATTCCCACTTCTGATAAAAACAAAGAAAGGTGTTGAACCTACACGTGAGGCTCTTCAGCTGCTGCCGACTATGCGGGCCATGCGCGCTCAGGAAGAAAAGTTCTTTCAGGAGATTGCGGATATAAGTGGTATTAAGCGAGGTACCATAAGGATCGGCACCTTCGTCAGCACCTCAACATCCTGGCTCCCACAGCTTCTGGATCATTTCCAGGATAACTACCCGGAAGTGGTATTCGAGATAGTGGAAAGCGGTCAGGACGAAATGGAGCACGGGATTGCTGACGGCTCTCTTGACATCGCACTTCTCAGTGAGCCGGAGCGGAAGTCCATCGACTTCATCCCTCTTCTGGATGATCCTATGCTGGTAGTTTTCTCTGCAAAGCATGATCTCAGCAGCTACGACTACGTTCCGGTTGACGTTCTGAAGGATTATCCTCTCATAATGACTTACCAGTCCTACGACCGCGATGTGCGTAAGGTGTTTGATCAGGCAGGATTTGCTCCTGAAGTAAAGTACTATTTCAGGGACGACTTTGCCGTGCTGTCGATGGTGCAGCATGGGCTCGGCATAGCTGTTCTGCCTGAGCTGATAATAGAAAAGCATCCTGGAGAATACGACAGCCGCATGCTCGATCCGGAGTCATACAGGACTCTTGGGATAGGCATCAAATCAATAAAAGAAGCGGGCCCGTTAGCCCGCTCCGTAATATCATATCTGAAAGAAAATGTAAGATAATCTGTCAACGGTTATTCGACAGTTACCGATTTCGCGAGGTTACGCGGCTTGTCCACGTCCAGACCCTTCGCGACGCTTATATAATACCCGAGCAGCTGCAGAGGTATTACCGCAAGGCTTCCGACAAAGTGTTCGTCTGTCCTAGGAACATAGATAGTGAAGTTGACTGAGTCTTCCACGTTGTATCTGCCCTCGGTCGTCACACCAAACAGATATGCTCCGCGAGCCTTGCACTCTGCCATGTTGCTGACAGTCTTTTCCAGTAAATCATCCTGCGTCAGCAGTCCTATAACAAGTATGCCGTTTTCTACAAGGCTGATCGTTCCGTGCTTGAGCTCTCCTGCGGCGTATGCTTCGCTGTGGATGTAGCTGATTTCCTTCATCTTGAGGCTTCCCTCAAGGCTGATCGCGTAGTCAAGACCTCTTCCGAGGAAGAACACGTCACGGGCATTCGCGTATTTAGCTGCGAACCACTGTATTCTCTCTTTGCCTTCCAGTGTTTTTTCGATTTTGTCCGGCAGAGCCAGCAGTTCCTCGATATAGTACTTGTAATCCGGTCCGTCGATCTTTCCTTTTGCCTTTCCGAGAGCAACAGCTATCGTATACAGGGCTGCCAGCTGAGAGCTGTATGCCTTTGTTGTAGCTACTGCGATCTCAGGACCTGCAAGTGTATACAGCACATTGTCTGCTTCTCTTGCGATGGTGGATCCTACAACATTAACTATGCCAAGTGTGCGAATGCCCTTTGCCTTAGCTGCTCTTAACGCCGCTAGAGTGTCGGCCGTCTCTCCGGACTGTGAAATGATTACTACAAGGGCATCCTTGTCGATAAGTATCTTTTTGTATCTGAATTCCGAGGCGATCTCCGAACTGACCGGGATCTCCGCAAGATCTTCGATGACATACTTACCTGCCATTCCTGCATGCCATGCAGAACCGCATGCAACGATGTGTATCTCGCTTATGCCTGCCAGCACGTCCTCAGTGAGTCCGGCCGCTGAAAGATCTATCTGTCCGTCGTGTATGACACTGTTGAGAGTATCCCTTATGGCTTTCGGCTGCTCGTGGATCTCTTTGATCATGAAGTGCTCATAGCCGCCCTTTTCAGCTGCTTCAGCATCCCATGTGATATGCTTCTGCTCTACCTCTACCTCGTCGCCGTTGAGGTCGTAGAAGTGAAGTTCGCCCGGAAGTATCCTTACCGAGTGAAGGTCATCAATGTAATAGATGTCACGGGTATACTTCAGAAGAGCCGGTACGTCGGAGGCGAGGAACGACTCCCCGTCTGCTGTTCCCAGTACCATCGGGCTGTCCTTGCGTGCAGCATATATCTCTCCCGGATAATCCTTGAACATCAGGGCGAGTGCATATGAACCTCTTACACGAACCATCATCCTGTTTATGGCGTCGATAGGTCCGATTTTATATTTTTTGTAATAGTAATCGACCAGCTTTATGGCGACTTCGGTATCTGTAGAGCTATAAAATGTGTAGCCCTGACTTAACAGCTTTGCCTTCAGCTCCTCATAATTTTCAATGATGCCGTTGTGGACTCCCACAACATCAGATTCGACCGGTCCCGATGCAGAGCCCAGAGCATTGCCGCTGACGTGCGGATGCGCATTGTTCTGTGAAGGCTCACCGTGTGTCGCCCATCTTGTATGCCCTATGCCGCATGTTCCCGGAAGTGCTTTTCCATTGTCGATCTTATCTGCAAGATTCTTCAGCTTGCCTGTGGCTTTTACGACCTCGGCAAGTGATTCTCCGTCACGAACGGCGAGTCCCGAAGAATCATATCCTCTGTATTCCAGTTTTGACAGGCCGTTAAGCAATATAGGCGCCGCCTGCTGGTTTCCGGTAAATCCTACTATTCCACACATATCTGATTGCTCCTTTTCTGTGCTATTGCCGTAGCTATGAACTCCCTGAACAGTGGGTGTGGTCTGTCAGGACGGCTCTTGAATTCAGGATGGAACTGTACACCGATAAAGAACGGCTTGTCACTTATTTCTACCGTTTCGACAAGCCTTCCGTCAGGCGATATTCCGCTCAGCGTAAGACCGGCTTCAGTGAACCTTTCCCGGTAATCATTGTTAAATTCATAGCGATGGCGGTGACGCTCACTTATAGTTATTATACCATAGCAAGCGGCGATCTTAGTACCTTCACCGAGAATACATGGGTATGCTCCCAGCCTGAGTGTGCCTCCCTTGTCTATGTGTTCACTCTGACCAGGGATAAAATGTATTACTTTATTATCGCATTGCTCATCAAATTCGCCCGAATTGGCATCTGTCAGTCCCAATACGTTTCTGGCATACTCTATCACCGCTATCTGCATACCGAGGCAGAGACCAAGATACGGAACATCATGAGTTCTTGCGTATCCTGCTGCAGCAATCATTCCTTCTATACCGCGGTTTCCGAAGCCTCCCGGTACGATGATACCGTCCACATCTCCGAGTTCACTGTCAGGATCTCTTTCTTCAAGACCTTCAGAGTCTATCCACTTCACATCTACATGTACTCCATTGCTGCTGCCGGCGTGATGCAGCGCCTCCAGCACCGAAAGGTACGCATCATGAAGGCCGGTGTATTTTCCGACAAGGCCTATCCTGACGCTGTCCTTGCAGCTCTTTATCCTATCCACCATTGCAGTCCACTCAGACATATCAGGTTCAGGAGTTTCTATACCGAGCTCCCTGCAGACTATACCTGAGAAATCGGAGTTCTCAAGCATGAGCGGCGCCTCATATAGGACAGGCAGTGTCATATTCTCAATCACGCAGTCTTCCCTGACATTGCAGAACAGGGCGATCTTTCTGAATACGTCTTCTTCAAGCGGCTCGTCGCATCTCAGAACGATGATGTCAGGCTTGACTCCGGCACCCTGTAATTCCTTTACCGAGTGCTGTGTCGGCTTTGTCTTGTGCTCATCCGAGCCCCTGAGGAACGGCACCAGTGTCACATGTATGAACAGGCTGTTTTCGCTGCCCACTTCAAGGGATATCTGTCTTGCAGCCTCTATGAAGGGCTGTGATTCTATATCTCCTATAGTACCGCCGATTTCCGTTATGACCACATCAGCATCAGTCCGCTTGCCTACGCTGTAGACGAATTCCTTGATCTCATTGGTTATGTGCGGGATCACCTGAACTGTCGAGCCCAGATACTCTCCCCTGCGCTCCTTGTTCAGAACATTCCAGTAGACTTTACCTGTAGTGAGATTCGAGTATTTATTGAGGTCCTCATCAATAAATCTTTCATAGTGACCCAGGTCAAGATCCGTCTCAGCACCGTCTTCGGTCACATAGACCTCTCCATGCTGGAATGGGCTCATTGTTCCCGGGTCCACATTGATATACGGATCCATTTTCTGCGCCGCGACTTTAAGTCCTCTGGCTTTGAGCAGTCTTCCCAGAGAAGCAGCAGTGATGCCTTTCCCAAGCCCCGAGACTACGCCGCCTGTAACAAATATGTACTTCTTGTCCATGACTGCCCCCTTTTTTACTTTCCGCTGTCTCCATAGTTTGATAGGACTCTGGCGGAAGGATCATTTACATCGCATCCCTCCCACTCTTTGTTAGGCATCCAGAAATCGACTATCATTTCTGCCTGACCGGGATAGTATTTCTCGAATATATCGCGGTAAAGCAAAGACTCCTTAGTAAACGGAACGGCATAGTCGTACCTTCTGCACCCGGCTTCAAATTCCTCATCCGTATACACAGTTTCCGCATACGCCTTCAGGTCATCGACCATGGAGTGTCCTACAGCATCCGAAAAGGCTGCCTTTTCTCTCCAGAGTATCTCATCCGGAAGATAATCTCCCTCGAAAGCTTTTCTGAGGAGGTACTTGCCCTTCCCATACTTGTTTACCTTCATCTCAGGATCTATCGACATTACATACCTGACGAAATCCAGATCCCCGAACGGCACTCTTCCTTCGAGACTGTTGCCTGATATGCATCTGTCGGCTCTTAATACATCATACATGTGGAGCTCTCTCATGCGCTTGCAGGCTTCCTCCTGGAACGCTTCAGCAGACGGAGCAAAGTCCGTATATTTATAGCCGAAAAGCTCATCGGATATTTCACCCGTCAGGATAACGCGTATGTCTGTAGTCTCATGAATGGCCTTGCACATAAGATACATACCCATGGATGCTCTTATCGTAGTAATGTCATATGTGCCCAGCAGATATATCACTTCCTCGAGGGCATCAAGAACATCCTGCCTGCTCATTATCACTTCAGTGTGGTCACTTTTTATGTAGTCTGCCACTACTCTGGCGTATTTAAGGTCAATCGGATCTATGTCCATTCCGACTGAAAATGTTTTGATAGGCTCATCGCTCTCCCTTGCTGCTATGGCGCACACAAGTGAAGAATCAAGGCCTCCGGAAAGCAGGAACCCCACCCGGGCATCAGCTACCAGTCTTTTTCTCACCCCTTCTGTGAGTTTTTCCCTGATATTTCTGAAAATTATGTCAGCATCCTCTGAAAGATACCCATCGATTGCCGTTACATCGTGATAGCTGACAAATTCCCCGTTCTTCCAGTAATGCCCAGGTGGAAACGGCAATATCCTGCCTGTGATTCCCAGCAGGCTCTTTGCCTCGCTGGCAAACACTATATCCCCACGGGAATCATAGCCGTAGTAAAGCGGCCTGATCCCGATCGGATCCCTTGCTGCTATGTATTCGCCGGTCGCTCCGTTATACAGGACGCATGCATATTCGGCGTCCAGCATGCCGAACATATCAGTGCCGTATTCAAAAAACATAGGCAGGAGTATTTCACAGTCGGAGCCCGACATGAACGTATAGCCTTTTTCTATAAGTTCACGCTTTATTTTCTCAAATCCGTATACTTCTCCGTTGCAGACGACCTTCCATCCGTTCATGGTGAAGGGCTGCATGCCTTCCGGTGTAAGACCCATAATTGAAAGCCTGTGGAAGCCCATTATCCCGTTCGGGTTAACCTCTATCCGTGTATCATCCGGACCTCTGTATTTAGTCCTTGCAAATGCGGTTTCAAATTCTTCCGGGCTTATTGTGCTTCCTGTTGAAGCCATAATCGTACACATATCTACCTCCTGTCAGATCAGCGCATTGGTCATTACTTCTCTCCGAACATAAGAAGTCCGTAGTTTGGAAGAGGCCAGTATTTCTTGGATGTGAGCATCTCCGCAGCATCGCCGTCTTCTCTGAGTTTTCTCATGGCAGGAAGGAGTTCATCGCGGATCACCTGCGCATCCCTGAAATAATCATTCCCGCTCAGGGTATTGAGCACGCAGATCATGTCCTGCACATCACTGTAGATCATGTCAGTTTTAGCGGACAGTTTTGTGATTATCTCTTTTTCGAATCTGCATTCCAGATCCGGCATGGCACGCTTCTTTTCGTTCATATTTGCTGATAACTCTGCCGTATAGGCTTCGACTGCCGGCGCTATCCTCTTGATTGCCATTGACCTCATCGTCCTGGCCTCAATACAGATAGTCTTGCAGTAGGTCTCAAGTATTATTTCGCATCTGGATTCCAGTTCTGATCTGCTGAAAACCTTTTGTCCTGTCAGCATCTTCACGTTCTTTTCATCCAGGAGATGCGGCACGCAGTCAGGCGTGGTCCTGTAGTTAGAAAGTCCTCTTCCTTCGGCTTCGATGACCCAGTCTTCGTCGTACCCATTACCGTTGAACACTATTCTCTTATGATCGTGAACCGTCTCTCTTATAAGGGAATAAACAGTCTCACTCAGATCCTCGGCTTCTTCCAGTCTGTCCGCGTAGTATCCCAGCGCATCTGCCACTGCACTATTAAGAATCACGTTCGGAAAAGCCAGACTGCTCATGGCTCCCGGCATCCTGAACTCGAACTTGTTGCCTGTGAACGCGAATGGCGAAGTACGGTTTCTGTCAGTGTTATCTCTTCTGAATCCCGGGATAACCTCTGTGCCGAGTTTCATCAACACTTCACCGCTGTTTTCATATGGAACGTCTTTCTCAATCGATTCCAGGACCGCTGTAAGTTCATCACCAAGAAATATGGAGACCACTGCAGGAGGGGCCTCGCTTGCTCCAAGCCTGTGGTCGTTGCCGGCAGACGCGACGGATATTCTCAGAAGATCCTGATACTCATCTACCGCCTTTATCACTGCGCAAAGGAAAAGCAGGAACTGCGCGTTATCGTGCGGGGTGTCTCCCGGAGCAAGCAGATTATCTCCCTTGTCCGTAGACAGCGACCAGTTGTTATGCTTACCACTTCCATTTACTCCGTCGTATGGTTTCTCATGCAGCAGGGCTACAAAGCCATGCCTTTCCGCAACCTTCTTGATCATCTCCATGACCAGCTGGTTCTGGTCGACAGTAACATTTACTTTTGTATATATGCATGCAAGCTCGTGCTGCGATGGAGCTACCTCGTTGTGCTCGGTCTTAGCAAACACCCCGAGTTTCCACAGCTCTTCATTCAGTTCCTCCATGAACCTTGCTATTTCAGGCTTTATCGCTCCGAAATAGTGGTCATCGAGCTCCTGCCCTTTAGGAGGCATTACACCAAACAGGGTCCTTCCCGTAAATCTAAGGTCAGGTCTCTTGTCGTAAAGATCACGCGGTACAAGGAAATATTCCTGCTCGGCGCCTGCAACTGCATGGACTCTCTTTACCGAATCATCACCCAGAAGGCGGAGCACTCTGAGAGCCTGATAGTTGAGCGCATCCATCGATCTCAGAAGAGATGTCTTTTCATCCATCGCTTCTCCGCTGTATGAACAGAATGCAGTCGGTATGCACAGTGTGCGGTCCCTTATGAAAGCGTAGGACGTAGGATCCCATGCTGTATAGCCTCTTGCTTCGAAAGTAGCCCTGAGGCCTCCCGACGGAAATGATGACGCATCAGGTTCGCCTTTTATAAGCTCTTTACCTGAGAATTCCATAATCACTCTTCCGTCCGGTGACGACTGAATGAAACTGTCGTGCTTCTCAGCTGTGATGCCGGTAAGAGGCTGGAACCAATGTGTGAAGTGAGTAGCTCCGTTTGCGACCGCCCAGTCTTTCATTGCCTGGGCAACGGCATTTGCTATCTCCTGATTCAGAGGATCTCCCCTGTTGATAGTATTTCGCATTGAACGATATGCGTCTTCTGACAGCATCGCTCTCATTACTTTGTCGTCGAATACCATAGATCCGAAGCGGTCCAGTACTCTGCTCATCTCACCGATCCTCCTTTCATCTGCTTCACCTGTAAACCGGTTTTTTTAAATATGCTTCAAAAATAAACCCTCCGGTTTTAATAATGAAATACATATATAATTAGCATTATCATATTTTTTGCATATAAAAAGAGAGCCTCCCTAAGGATGCTCTCAGTCTTCAGGTCACTACTCTAAATGACTACCGGGAAACCATTTCCTTGACGTAATCGATGAATACCTTTTCTACAGTTGGCAGCGGATGACCTTTGCGCCACACAAACAGGTATTCCATCTTCTTGTCATCGCCTGTAATCTCTTTGAATATCAGAGAATCATTCGGGACATACGCGGTCCTCGGATAAATGCTTATGCCGACCATCCTGCCTGCAAGCGCCGCAGCATCGAGGTAGCTGTCCATCTCGCAGACTATCTTCGGTTCTCCCCCGACTTTTTCGAACCATTTGTAAATGGTTTCTATCAGTGCCTTTCTGCTGGGCACTATCAGGTTTTCTCCGACAAGTTCTGAGATATCGATCTCTTCTCCATCTTTCATTGCCAGAGGGTGGGTTTTGTTGATCAGCGCTGCTATCCTTTCTTCACCTACATGAAAGCTGTGAAGGAGGGAATGATCGCATGGCGAGGTAATGACCGCCAGACTTATAAGGCCTGTCCGCATCTTCTCAAGCAGGTCATCCGTACTTCCGTCGAGTATCCTGAAGCGTATATTCGGATATTTGCCTATAAAACCCGCAAACCACTCAGCGGCTATATCCGGAGCCATTCCTTCCACGAGGCCAATGGAGATCGTTCCTCTCATTCCCTCGCCCATTGAATGAACTTCTGAGCGCGTCTTTTCGGCAAGACTCAGTATTTCCTTTGCGCGTCTGTAAAGCAGCTGTCCGGATTCTGTCAGCTTGAGTCTCCTCTTTCCTCTGATGAAGAGAACTGTATCGAGCTCTTCCTCCATGCTTTTTATCTGTGCGCTCAGAGGCGGTTGACTCATATGCAGCTTCTCTGCAGCTCTGGTTATATTCAGTTCTTCGGCTACTGTAACAAAGTAGCGCAGACTTCTCAGATCCATCTCTTAGTCTCCAAAATTCCCTGACAGAGAACGGTCTCTTGTCAGATTTTTCACTCCTGCCAGAGGAACGGCATGAAGATCCCCAGCTGTTTCTCCCAATCTGCTTCGCAATGTCTTCCGCCTATCTGGCAATATAGTTTAGCTTCGCCTCCTGCTGCGATCACCTTGTTTGCCGTGCCGCGGCATGTCTTATATATCCAGCTCGACGTATCTTCAACATTCGGGTCCTTTATCTTGCCGTATCCTTCCTGTGTTCCCCATGAAAGGTATACGCGAGTATCCGGGCTCATATAAGTGTTGTTCATATCGTGCCAGAATTTGCCGCTTACACTTCCGATCGATGGTGAGACGCAGGCTGCCTTGGAAATGTAGTTATTGTATTTTACAACAGCATATGCAGACATCAGGCCGCCCATGCTTGAGCCTCCGATAGCTGTACACTCCCTGAACGGTATGGTCGGGAATGTCGCATCGATGTACGGTTTCAGCTCATATATTATGCCCTGCATCGTCGCTTCACCCAGAGGCTCGATCCCTTTCAGCCATCCGTAATTGACTCCGTACGGCAGATACTCCGACATACGCCCGTTATGTTCATGAGCGCATTCGACGCCGACGATGATCATCTGCTTGTCCCAGTTCCTGCAGTATTCATCAAGGCCCCATGACTTGCCGAATGTTGCGTCCTCATCTCTGAAAAGATTGTGTCCGTCAAAAAAGTAAAATACCGGAAACGGCGGTTCCCCGTGATCCGGGATTCGTATATGCAATGGTCTGTTTGCACCCAATGAGTTAAAATAGAAATCCTGTTTTATAAGCATTACCTCTGCCCCTTTTGATTTATTCTTCAGTGCTGAGCATTTTCAGCACCTGTTCTCTGTTTTTAAGCGCTGTTCCGGTACCGACAGCAGTAGTACATATCGCTCCGCAGGCATTTGCGAATGCAAGCGCATCCCGCACATCGCTTCCGCGTATGAGTTCAGATACAAAACCGGCCATGAAGTTGTCGCCTGCTCCTGTGGCATCCACCACATCGATCTTATGTGCCGGTACATATATGGTCTCATTGCTGTTCATGAGCATGCATCCTCTGCCGCCGAGCTTCAGGACCACGTTTTTCACTCCTTTTTCGAGAAAGGCTTCAGCCATTTTTTCAGGCTCCTCTTCACCGGTGAAAAACTTTGCCTCATCCTCATTAGGAGTTATGTAATCTATCATCGAAAGCGAGTCCGCTATGTCATCCAGCGTAAGTCTTCTGAAGTTCGGGATCTTTGTATCCGCAAATACCGGTATCTCCCTGGCGTGGGCCTCAGAGACGACCGCTCTTATGACATCCGGATCGTTGAAAGGCGCTCTGAACAGCGAGCCTATGACGACTGCCTTCGTATCCGTAAACCTCTCCGGATACTGCTCCGGGTGGAAGTTGTAGCTGTGGGCCTTGTTGGTTATCGATTTGCGGTTCCCGTCCTCAGCTACGAAAATGGTAGTTACCGGAGTCGGATTCTCTGAAGTCCGCACTATGCAGCCCGTATCCACTCCGTTTTTCTCAAGCTCCACTTCAATAAGGTCACCCGCCTGATCGTTCCCGAGAAAGCAAAGAAGTGTACTTTTCATACCAAGCTTTGCTGCAGCGATCGAACCGTTGACCCCCTCTCCACCCGCGTTGAGGGAGCCGCTTTCGGCTCTGTACCCTGCCACCGAAACCGGCTCAGGGTCGAATCCCTTGATCACTGTATCAAGTATGGCTGTTCCTATGAAAACTATGTCGTATCTGCTCATATATGTCCCCTATACAAAGAAGAATGCCGCGCCTATCATGATGTATACGGTCACCAGCTGAAGACCTTCCAGCCAGTTAGACTCTCCGTCTGACGCAACACGGTTCGCTATCAGAACAGAACCCGTTACCGCAACCAGCTCGAACGGCGTGAAGACGATGCTCATCGGCGTAAAGAACAGGCTGAGCAATGTAAGCACAGGAACCACGAACAGAATAATCTGCAGGCTGGAGCCGAGCGCTATCTCGATCGCGGCGTTCATCTTGTCCTTCATCGCCATGATTATAGCGGACGAGTGCTCTGCAGCATTGCCGATTATAGGCACAAGTATGATTCCTACGAATGCCTTGTGAAGGCCTGCGCTCTCTGCCATCGGCTCTACAGTACCGACAAAGATCTCAGAAATAATGGCTATGGCAACAGTAGAAGCGATCAGCATCACTATTGCGCGAGGAAGGTTCGCATTATGGTTTTCCTCCTCACCGGGCACCGACTCCTCATAAAGTGCGCGGTGAGTCACAAAAGTGAACACGAACTGCATTACATATACCAGCAGCATCAGAAGTGCGACGACAACGCTGAATCCTTCATATTCTGTTGTGAGGCTGGACTCAGGCAGTGCGTGCGTGAAGATCGCAGGTATGCCGAGGCCCAGCACTGAAAACAAGAGCATGCTCGAAGTGATGTTGATCGAATGGATATTGAATCTTTGTATCTTATGCTTGATCCCGCCTGCCAGCATAGACATACCGAGTACCAGCAGTATGTTGCCGATCACGGAACCTGCAAGCGACGCTTTTACGACATCGAACAGACCTTCCTTCATGGCTACGAAGGCAATTATGAGCTCTGTCGCATTTCCGAAAGTGGCGTTCAGCAGCCCGCCTATCTTCTGCCCGCAGAAGCATGCTATTTCATCTGTGCTTCTGCCCATCACCCCCGCGAGAGGAATGATTGCGAGCGCACTGAATACGAAAAGCATGGTATCCGAGAATCCGGCTATTTTTCCGTATATCGTAATCGGTATGAAAACCAGCAGAATGTTCAGGTATTTCATATCGTATCCTCCTCTTTCTCCGCATCGTTTTTACCGATCAGCAGTATAGCTGCAATGACCATGATTATGCCGGCTATTTTCATGAAATTTGACTCCTCGTGAAATATGAGGATGCCGACCAGTGATCCGACTATCGGCTCAGTAGCTCCATAAATTGCAGCTTTTCCGCTTTCTATCAGTCCGAGTCCTACCGAAAAGAAATACTGGGCCAGCACAGCTGTCACTATACACATCAGGAATGCGACAAGCAGTATCATCGGGTTTGCTCCGCACAGGGATGTCAGACTGTTCCAGCCGCTGAACGGTATAAGGAACAGAAAGCTGAAGAACAGGGTGTAGAAAGTTACCGTCAGCGGATCGTTTTTCTTTACTGCCGCGCTCGTAAGTATGTTGTTCAGCGCGTAGGCAAGGCCCGTCAGTACACCGGTCAGTATCGCAGCCGGAGGAGGTGTATAACCTTCTCCGATCACTCCGGTGACCAGCACACAGCCTATTACTGTCAGTACCAGTGCGATAAACTTCAGTCCCGTTATCTTCTCCTTAAAGAATACCCTTGCAAGGATCATGACAAATACCGGTGATGTATACAACAGCACCACGGCGATCGACGCCCGGCTGTGTACTATCGTGTAGAAATACAGGAAGTTGAACATCACGCCGTTGACGAGCCCGACAAGCATTAAAAGGCCAAGGTCTTTCAGCGGAATTCTGAGCTTCGCACGGTCGCGTACCAACATAATCAGGGCGAATACCAGAACGGCAAAAAGCTGACGCAGAAACGAAATCTGCATCTCGCCGAGTCCGGCATCAGAAAGGTAATTTATGAATATGCTGATCACACCCCAGCATGTGCCCGCCAGGATTATCAGCAATGCGCCTTTCCTGTTATCGTCCATCCCTAGGTCACGCTATTCTTCTGCAGGCTTTCCGGTCAGGCCGAGTTCTTCCGCATGCTCCTCCATGCCTCTGATGCAGATCTCTGCCACATCGCGGAGTTCCATTCCAAGACGCGCACAGCCGTCTTTTATCAGCTCACGGTCACACTTGGCGGCAAATCGTTTGTCCTTGAACCTCTTCATGAAGCCCTTCGGCTGCATGCCGATGATGCCCTCCCCCCTGAGAATGGCATATGCCTGGATTATTCCTGTCAGCTCATCGACTGTATAGAGCGATTTTTCCATGTTGGTGAGCGGCTCCACATCAGTGCATATGCCGTATCCATGTGACATAATAGCGCGCACGTCTTCAGGATCGACTCCCGCATCGAGAAGCGGCTGCTCCGTGTGCAGCAAATGCTCATCCGGATACTGTTCGTAATCATAATCGTGCAGATATCCGACAGCCATCCAGTGCTCTTTATCTTCTCCGAAGTGCTCAGCCATGGCTCCCATAGCTGCCATGACGTTAAGTGCGTGGAGCCTGAGATGATCCTCCGTCACTACTGCGTCATTAAGTTCCTTTGCTCTTTCAAGTGTAAGCATTATCCCTTTCCCCTTTCTAATAGGTATATCTTCCGAACTGATCGAATTCCAGATCTTCCTGATTACGGTAAGGTCCTACGTACGACTCCAGTATCGCCACGATCAGGTCAGCCAGATACCAGAAGCCGAAGCCACCGAAAGTCATCATCTTGAGCAGACCAAGACCTATCTGACCGCGCGCGAACCTGTCGACACCGTACATTCCCAAAACAAAATTGAATATCCATGTGAAGATGTGCTTGTTGCACCGCCTGTATGCGGTCCTTCTGCGGTTGTATCCGCGATTGTAGTCGTATCCTCGATTATATCCATAGCCGCGGTCGTAACCATAGCCCCTGTTATAGCTTGGTCCATAAGTGACCTCCTCAGTGACTTCTTCGGTTACCGTCTCCTCATAAGGCTGTGGTTCCGGTGCCGGCTCAGTCTCGACTTCAAATTCGATGTTGTTCTCATTATTCTCAAGTTCTACATCGTACTTGATCTCTTTTTCCGGTACCTTCGCTTCCGCTGTTCCGCCTTCTTCTGACAGCTCATCGGTGATCTCGTCAGTATATCCGTCTACATATTCAAGTGTCTTTGTGTTTCCTTCTGTTGCCATTAGATCATCCTCTTTTATTTATGTCTTTTATCCCATCCTCTTTTTCATCCGCTAAAAGAGGTTCTTTTCAGCGATTTCGGCTGCTGCTCTGCAGGCACCGATACACGGCCTGCTCTGATAATACTCCTCAGTGCGTACTGAAGGCTCTGCCAGGTCTTCTCCTTCTTTCAGGCCAAGCAGATCTCTGCATATGATCGTGCCCTCACGTTCTCTGAACTCCGCACACATTTTCTGTATGAGTCTGTAAAGCTCTTTTTTGCTTTCATAGTCCGCGGGATCATCGTAACCCTTCAGGTACCCTGCAGCGAGCGTCATACCGCTTACAGCACCGCATACTTCTCTCATTTTTCCGAATCCGGCGCCGAAAGGGCTGGCTATCTTTGCCGCTTCTTCAACAGACATGCCAAGCACATCCGCAAATGTCGCGAATACCGACTGACTGCAATTATACCCTTTTCTGAAAAGTTCTTCTGCTTTATCCGGTCTATTCATTACAGTACCTTCTTCATGACCTTTTTAATAACAAAATATGAAAATGTCATATCAAAAGCATACAGCGCGAGATACAACGCTGTGCAAAATCTCGCATGCTTTTTATAATCCCAATCCTGAAAATAATCTGCGTTGAACTTTTTCATGACTTTTCCTCCCTGCTGCTTTTGTTTTATTCAAGTCCCGGAAAGTTCATCTGCCTCAGCGCCTCAAACAGCACTATGTTTGCAGCATTCGACAGGTTGAACGATCTGAGACGTGTATCGCTGCTCATCGGTATGCGTATTGCCCACTCTTTATTTTCTTCGATGAAGTCTTTCGGAAGTCCGGCTGTCTCACGTCCGAAAAGTATCATATCCTCATCCCTGAAGTCAGCTTCAGTGTAAAGCTTATCGCCTTTGGTCGTCGAAAGCCACATTCTGCGGCCTTCGTACCTATCTAGAAATGCTCCGAGACTTTCGTGCACCTCCAGTTTTACATACGGCCAGTAGTCAAGGCCTGCGCGGCGCAGGCTCTTTTCATCAAGACTGAATCCGAGAGGTTTCACAAGATGCAGCACGCTGTCTGTCGCGGCGGCCGTTCTGGCGATATTGCCTGTATTCGGTGGTATTTCGGGTTCTACAAGTACTATGTGTATTGCCATTTATATTTTATTTGAAATATTTCCCTATATCGTCCCTGTACACGAAGTCGGTAGTGCCGCCGCATGCTCTGCATTTGAACGACTTATATCCGAAGCCTTCTCCGAAGCCGCCGAAGCCAGTCTGGAGATCGTCCGATCCGCAGAAGGAGCACTTCGCAGCAACCTTTCCGTTGCGGTCGTCGACAGCCTTATGCATCCCGTAGTTAGGCAGATCTCTGAGGTTCTGCAGACCGGTTCCGCCGTGTGTCAGGTCGACTCTCTTTGAGTCCTCATCTGTCATTACCCATTTGCCGTCAGCCATTGCAGAGTCTCCTCCTATACAGGTGTGCCGACTTCTATAAGATTGCCGTCAGGATCATAGAACCTGACAACTGTCTGTCCCCAGGAGTGCGTCATAAGTTTGTTGACATACTTCACGTCAGGATAAAGGCGCTCCAGCTTATTTACGAAAGCCTCTATGTCGCTCTCCTCGAAGTACAGTTCGCATGAATTGCTCTCGGGTATTACATCTCTCTGCAGGAACTCCTTCCAGTACTTCTCCTCCTGAAGGACCAGTCCGTCAGTGAGTATCATATTGCCGTCAAAATCGACGAGCACTTCAAACCCGAACAGGTCATGGTAGAACTGCTTCGACTTTTCTATGTCTTTTACGACTATAAGGAAGTTTTTGAATCTCATGCCGCACCTCATGGTCTGAATCATTTCGCTTCCTGATTCTATCGGAGGAGCTCAGCCTCCGGAGATCAATGGTTTCATCCTTACGGCAAAGCCGCTGCAATCTATGAAACCATTATAGCACGCAAACCGGTTTCTTAATGATATAAAACATTGTGTCTTTCGTGATAGAATATCGATACTATCAGAAAGGATGGTGGTGACTATGGATTTCAGGAATGCAAAAGTCGGGTTTATCGGTTTCGGAAGCATGGCAGGCGCAATCTGCGACGGTCTGCTGATAAAGAATGTTGTGGAACCTTCTGCCATTTTTGCCTGCGCAAGGAACCCGGACAAGCTTCGCGCTGCATGTGACAGGCGCGGCATCAATGCGTGCACATGTGCGGAAGAAGTCGCAGCAGCGAGCGATATAGTTGTGATCGCAGTTCTGCCGCAGCAGGTTGAGGACGTCGTGAAGTCAGCCGCTGATGCTTTGAAAGGCAAGCCTGTATTCTCCATCGCGGCGGGTATTGACTATGCGCATTATATCAGCTACCTGGGAGAGGGCTTCAACCATATAAGCACCGTCCCTAACACTCCGATCGCTATCGGCGAGGGGATCATAGTTGCGGAGGCCACGCACTCGCTTACGCCGGAACAGCTCAGGCTTTTTGAGGGCGTGTTCGGCCAGATCGCGAAGATCGAGTACTTCAGCTCAGAGCTGCTGTCGCTGGGCGGTACGGGAGCAGGATGTGCACCCGCATTCGTCGATGTGTTCATTGAGGCGATGGCAGACGGTCTGGTAAAGAACGGCATGAGCCGTGCTCAGGCATATAAAATAGTGCCGCAGATGATCAGCGGCACTGCAAAATACATGATGGAAAGCGGCAGGCACCCGGGCGAACTCAAGGATGCGATATGCACTCCGGGCGGAACTACCATCGTGGGGATCAGCGCTCTCGAAGAGACTGGTTTCAGGTATTCGCTGATCCACGCAATCGACAAAATAATGGAGAAAAAGCACGCCATGTGATTACTTCGGCAGATAGAGTTTGCGGAGTATGAACTCCTTTGTTCTGTCAGGCAGTACGCGAAGCAGCACCATGAGAGCTTTGTAATCGAGCCCTACTGGTACTCTTGCCGGAGGGTTTTTTCTTGCCGCCAGTGCAAGGGCCACTTTTGCTACGCTGTCAGGTGATCTGCCGTTCTGCTCATCAGCAGCCATCTTTGCGACGCTCTTCTCCAGAATGCTTCCGTAACCGGCACCGCCGGCGTCCTGTGTCTCTCTTGCCGCAGTGAAGCCGGTCTTTGTATCGCCCGGCTCAATGATGCAGGCTTTGACACCATACTGCTTCATCTCCATGCGTACAGCATCAGTGAATGCTTCAAGCGCATACTTGCTCGCGGAGTACTGGCTCTGCATCGGGATCGACACCCTTCCGGCAATTGATCCGATGATTATCAGGAGGCCATTGCCATGCGCCCGCATCTTCGTAAGACACGGCTGCGCAGCATTGAGCGTACCGAAATAGTTGACTTCCATCTGCTTTCTGGTCAGATCTGACGGAGCTGTCTCAGCCGGACCGGCTACTCCCATGCCCGCACACAGTATCGCTATATCTACCTGCGGCATTTTCTCTATGAATGCTCTGGTCGCCGCCTCGTCGGTGACATCCAGCCTCCTGAGAGTCAGGCTTCCTCCCCCTGCGAAGTGTTCAGTCCTTTCTTCCGTATTTCTCGAAATACCTGTGACATCACATCCGTTCATCGCAAACATCCTGGCGCATGCCCGGCCGATACCGGACGAAGCTCCAGTCACAAACACATTTTTTCCGTAAAGATTCTTTTTCATAGTCAGTATTTTCGCAATCCATTTATCTGCAATATCTTTATTCGGAGTATAGCATACGTTTTTTCTACATAACAATCATCTATATTGTGTGCTTTGTGGGTAACAATTAATTATAATTAGCAGTGTAGATAAATAACGGTAATGATCCGGTTCGTCATCACGGAGGTGAAAGATCCATGGAACACAGTGCTGAAAAATTTGTAACGACTTTCGATAAATCCGAAGTAAGCAAATGTATGATCTGCCTTGATCCGCCTTGTACAAAGGCTTGTCCGCAGCATGCTGATGTAGGTAATATCCTCAAGTCATTGTACTTCAGAAATTATATCGGAGCAGTCAATAAGCTGAGCTGCGACTGCACATACTGCAATGCTCCATGCGAAAAGGCTTGTGTTCTTAAAGAGAGGGGCCTTCCGGTTGAAATCCATGAGGTTCTGATGCAGGTGAAAAAGAATGCCGGCTTACTTCCCGTAAGCAGGATAGAGCAGGTTGATCTGTCGACTGATATCTGCGGAGTAAAGCTGGAGAACCCTTTCCTGCTGTCATCGTCGGTAGTTGCAAGCTCTTATGACATGTGCAAACGTGCTTTTGAAGCAGGATGGGCAGGAGCTTCTTTCAAGACCATCTGCAACTTTCCTCAGCACGAGACTTCTCCAAGGTTCTCTGCAATAAGGCATCATTCAAACGCTTTCTGCGGTTTCAAGAACATCGAACAGCTCTCTGACCACAGTGTCGAAGAGAACATGCATATTTTCGAAAAGCTGAGAGAAGAATTCCCTACAAAGGTTATCGTTGCCTCTATCATGGGACAGAACGAACAGGAGTGGACAGACCTTGCGGCAAAATGCGAAAAAGCCGGCGCGTCGGTGATCGAATGCAACTTCTCATGTCCTAACATGGAAGATGATGACCTTGGAGTCACGATCGGCCAGTCACCGGAGCTGGTGGAAAAGTTCACAAGGGCTACCAAGAGAGGAACGACGCTGCCTGTACTTGCAAAACTCACGCCGAATATAACCGACATGGTACCTATAGCACTCGCCGCAAAGCGCGGAGGAGCTGACGGTATCGCGGCCATCAATACTATTAATTCCATCACGGGTGTCGACATCGACACTCTCGTGGCTGAGCCTGCTGTAAGGGGCAAATCCATTGTCGGCGGCTACTCCGGAAATGCGGTAAAGCCGATAGCGCTGAGATTTATCTCGGATCTGTCCAGATGTGAAGAACTTGATGACATGCACATAAGCGGCATGGGAGGAATTGAGACCTGGCGCGATGCGCTTGAGTTCCTGCTCCTCGGTTCCGGAAGTCTGCAGATAACAACTGCTGTAATGCAGTACGGATACAGAATAATCGATGATCTGGCAGAAGGTCTTGAGATTTATATGAAATGTAAAGGCATATCATCGCTGAAGGATCTTATAAGCGGTGCAGCAGGCACGGTAGTCGATCATCACAGTATCGAAAGAGATACCATACTGTTCCCGGTATTCGATTATGACCTTTGCAACGGATGCGGCAGATGCTATATATCGTGCATGGACGGCGGCCATCAGGCCATCAAATTTGACGAAGAAACCCGCAAACCTATACTGATCGGCAGCAAATGCGTAGGATGTCATCTGTGCAGACTGGTCTGCGCGGGAAAGGCAATCAATACAGCCAGAAAAGCAATAATCAAATAGAAACGTGTATAATATGAAAGGGGCTGTCGCACAATAAAAGTGTGGCAGCCCCATTTATCCGGCGTTATCCGGCGCATTCCCGGTAGCCAGAGCGTTCTGTATTATCAGCTCCGCTGACCCTCTCTTGAGCTGGCATATCCTGTGCATATCCTGAACGTACTCTTCGCTCATGCCGCACTGCAGCCAGTCGATGATCAGCCCGAAACATGCGCACTTGTGGTACCTGATGAAGAGCTCCCTGTCGCTTTCGGATACAGGCACGTCAGGGAAGACCGTCTCCGAGTATTTTCTGATCACGTGCTCGCATATCCTCCACAGGGAAGAAATGTTGGAGTGGCTGCCCGAACTGAATATGTGCATGATGACGCGCTTGTTGGCGCGGGCGAATTCCATTGCCGCAGCAATGCACTCATCTATGGAGTTGAGCTGCGGATACTCAAGTACAAAATCATCCGCCTTATCTGACAGGATGCCCTCAAGAAGTGCGGGGATATCCTGGTAGTGGTAGTAGAAAGTGTTGCGGTTGATCCCGCATCGCTCAGTTATATCTCTTACAGTTATCTTCTCTAGAGGCTTTTCGGCAAGGATATCCAGAAAAGCCTGGTTGATCGCTTTCTTGGTAAGCTCAGAAGCGGCCATATGAGAACCCCCTTTCATTGCTTTGGCCTGAAAGTCAGGCAAAACCGGTGATTTGCCCGGTTTCTGTGCATCACCTGACAATTATCTGTGCAACATCCTTTCCCGGAGAGTTATTATGATGCCGGTAAAAGATGACCATAGGTCAGATAATGATATCAGATGGCAGTCTGAAATTAAAGATTCATGAAAGGTCGTGAAAGATATGAAGATTAGTAAAAGAGCTATAAACGTAGCGGTATTTACAGCTGTGGCTCTGATGTTCGTTATGGTTTTCGGTTACACATTCAGAATGTTCAGCGAGATCAAAGCTATGGATCTCAGCGGACTTGATTCAGATAAAATGGGCATCGCCGCGACAGATATGACAGAGGACAGCAGCAAGGCTGAGCCGGGCGAGGCTGATGCGGTCGCCAAAGTTGAGACTGTAATGCTGAACAGCGTGGATGCCAGGGACATGACAGCCAGCATCAGGGCAGACTATGACAACAACAGAATGGTCCTCCTGATCCTCTCGGACGGAACCGAGGCGGCAGCAAAGGCAGATGACCCGGCAGAGTGGAATAAGGTCATCGAACTCGGAGACACCTGCTCAGCAGAAGGTGAGCAGATCCTCAGCAGAAGCGGACTGGAAGGCTGGAGCTTCGATGTTGAGATCCTGAACGATACCTGTCCGCAGAACGCGCTCCTTACATTCGCAGACGGTGAGTGCACATACAATGCAAGAATTGCAGAATAACTGATCTGCGTTCACCTGATCCCAAATAACCCGCATAACTGAAATGGGGCTGTCGCACAATAAAAGTGTGGCAGCCCCTTTTGTTTGCCCGGTTATTATCTGGCTATATCGTGACCTGCACCCAGCAGACCGGGTCGGAAAGCTTCTCGAGTTCGTCCACAGTGAGTTCCACGACTGAATCCTCCCCTCCTATGCCCGGAAACACGGTCTCGCCCACATGCTTTCTTATCGAAAGGTCAAGGTAGAGCTTTGCCGTATCCTTCAGGCAGAATGGATTTATTGTGCCTGCGATGTGTCCTACCAGTTCTTCCGTCTGCTCTGCCGGCAGCATCGTCGGTCTGAACCCAAAGACATTCCTGAACATCCCGTTGTTGACGCGCGACTTTCCCGATGCGATCACCACGATCGCCTTGCCGCCCTTGCCTTTGAAGGCCAGGCCTTTGCAGATACGATCCACATCAACATTGAGCGCCAGCGCGGTGCTTTCCGCCGTGATATCCGTGTTCTTGAAATCTATGATACGGTCGCTCATACCTTTGCTTTCCAGGAATGCACGTCCTCTTTTTTCAGCTTCGTTCATTTATCTTCCAAACCTTTACTTTCTAATTAAGATGAGTAACCGTTCCGTCTCCGTCTACCGGGATCTCATCACCCAGGAATGTAGGCTTCGCCTTGATCATCCCCTTGAAAAAATCCTTGTCCCGCGCCAGCACTTCCCTGGCCTCCCTGTAATACCTGCCTGAGTATTTCTGCTGATTTGAAGCCACTCCTTTTGCCTTGATGCCGAGGGCCTTGCACGCCTTCAGCGCCCTGAAAAGATGATACTTCTGTGTGACAACTATCATGCGGTCAGCCATAAACACCGCATGCGACCTGTACACTGACTCACATGTAGAGAAGCCAGCGTAGTCCAGGAATATGTCTTCCGGCGGAACACCCTTTGCCAGAATATACTTCAGCATACAGTCCGGCTCGCTGTACTCCACGATGCTGTTGTCACCGCTGAGCAGCAGTTTCGGCGCAACGCCTGCCTTGTACAGTGCGATGGCCGTATCGAGCCTGTCCCTGAGCATGGGCGACGGCTCATCGTTTGCCCACACCGCGCATCCGAGTACCAGTATGCACTGCGGATCTATGCTTTTGCAGTCTGCAGCTTCAGTCTCGCTTATGCCGCCTCCGGTATCCACTCCTGCGATCTCGCTTTTTACGGACTGCGTCACGTAAGCACTGAGTCCGAGCACGAGTACTGCAGCAATTATTATCAATAACATTAGTTTTCTGATCAGTCTGGTCATTAAAGTTCTCGTTTTGCGGCCAGGGCACGAGGCACGTATGCCTTCACGTGTATGCCTTCCTCTTCATACTCTTCTGAGAGGAGCTGGCCTGCCTTTCTTATCTCCGCTACAACAGCTGTGTTTCTGTAAGGGATGACAGTGTCTACAAAGACCCGCCTCTCACTCAGTATCCTTGCGAGCTCGTCATAGAATGCATCGAGTCCGGCTCCGGTCTTCGCGGATATCTTCACAGATGCGTCAGCACCGAAATCCCTGAACAGCGCATCCTCATCTACCAGATCCGCCTTGTTCCATACAGTGATGACCGGTTTGTCGCTTATCCCGAGATCTATGAGTGTATCATAAACTACTCTTCTGTGCATCTCTGCCTGAGGATCCGAAGCGTCTATCACATGCACTATGATGTCTGCATAGCCGGCTTCTTCAAGAGTGCTCCTGAATGCATCTACGAGATTGTGCGGCAGCTTGTTGATAAATCCTACAGTGTCCGTGAAAAGAACCTGCTGGCCGTCAGGCAGGACCGCCGCTCTGGTAGTCGGATCCAGGGTTGCAAACAGCTTGTCTTCGGACAGCACCTCTGAACCCGTAAGCCTGTTGAGCAGTGTTGACTTGCCCGCGTTAGTGTAGCCGACGATGGCCGCAGCCGGTACGGCATTTACCGAGCGTTTCTTACGCGCAGTATCCCTTGCCCTTTTCATGGCCTCTATATCGTCAGATAATATCTTTATACGCTTCTGTATGACACGCCTGTCCGTCTCGAGCTTTGTCTCACCCGGACCTCTCGTGCCTATACCGGCACCAAGCCTCGAGAGCGCTTCGCCCATGCCCCTGAGCCTTGCATATCTGTACTTCTGCTGAGCTATTTCTACCTGCAGCTTGCCCTCCCTTGTGCGGGCATGGGCTGCAAAAATATCCAGGATCAGTGTCGTTCTGTCGATTACCTTCGCACCTGTCAGTTCCGCCAGATTGCGCATCTGAGAGGCCGTCAGCTCATCATCGCATATGATCCCGTCGGCTTCATGGATCTCTATCGACTCGCGGAGCTCTGCTGCCTTACCCTTGCCGATGTATGTCGACTTATCGGGATGAGCCAGATTCTGCACGGTCTGCATCACGGTCTCTCCTCCCGCTGTATCCAGCAGATCAGCGAGCTCGTCAAGCGAGTCCCATGCAGCCTCTTCATTGCCTGAGGCTACAGCGACAAGTATGTATTTTTCAATATGATCTGTGTTTTCTGTCAATAGATCGTTCAATGTATGCTTTTCGTCCTTATCAATTCATTTTTGCGGGGCGGCGGTTTCAGAATACCGACTGCACAAAGAACATGTACAGCGCGGTCCCAATCACGACGCTTAGTATGGTGTTGCGTTTCCATATGTATGTAACGGTAACGACAGCCAGCGAGATGATCTCAGGCAGTCCGTGGGGTGCATCCATGACCGGCACATCTCTGAGGCAGTATACGATGAGCAGTCCCATCGCCGTGTAAGGCACAACGCGTCCCAGATACAGAATGAACTCCGGCACCCTCTCTCCTCTTCCGAAAATGAGCACGGGAACTATCCTTGTAGAAAGCACGGCCAGACCCATTACGGCTATTACGATCATGGCGTGTCTGTAGTCAGTCACGGTGCTCACCTCCCTCAGGCTCTATCCTGCCGCGCGCAGCAGTCAGCACCCCGATTATTATTACCATTGCGGGGATCAGAAATATGTCCCTGCCGAACAGTATGCGGCACACAAGCGTCGCTGCGACACCCAGCACAGCAGGCAGATGGTTCTTATTGTCGATCCACTGCTGTATGAATACGGTCGTAAACAGCGTGGTCATGGCAAAATCAATGCCCGTCGAGTTGAATGTGAGCAGAGTGCCTATCCAGCCTCCAAGGAAAGACCCTAAAAGCCACGCGCTCTGGTCGAACAGCGTCACGAGGAGCCTGTAGTTGCTTACGTTGACGCCTTCCGGGCCATCGTCCTTGCTGAGCATGGCATACGTTTCGTCGCAAAGGGCATAATATAGGTAGGGTTTGCGCCTTCCCTCGCTGCTGTATCTGCCGATCATCGAGATGCTGAAGAAAACATGCCTCGCGGATATCATGAGGGCAGTGATGCCGGCCATTAAAACAGATCCGCTGCTCAGCATCGTCACGCTGACGAACTGCGCGGTACCGCTGAATATGATTATTCCCGAGAGCAGCGACCAGACCGGACCGTAACCGTGCTTCTGCATCAGTATGCCGTATCCTGTTCCCAATACCAGAAATGTCACTATTATAGGCGACGATGTCCGGAACGCGGCTCCTATGTCTTTACCTGTGATTTTTCTCAAGTCCTTCTCCCTATAGCTGGTTTTCCCCTTATACACAGCCCGTTCACGTCCGGGCATCATTCCCTAGCAATTGCCGGTATACACATACTTCAGCCTTTCGCGGGCCACATCAGCAAGCCTGTAAACCAGCTTCACTTTCGTTGCATCCCTGTCCGTCATCCGGAATCTCGGGAAGAATCTGGAGATGTGAAGCGGGACCTCTTCACCGATCGTATTGCCGTCTGCGTCCTTAAGCCCGGCGATCCACTCTGTCATCATGCGCATCTCGTCCTCGCTGTCATTCTCCCCGGGAACTATCAGCGTTGTCAGCTCCACGTGGCAGAACTTCACAGCTTCTTCGATGAAGGCCATCGTCATGGCTCTGTCACCTCCGAGCACTTCGTTGTAATAATGATCAGTGAATCCTTTGAGGTCTATGTTCATCGCATCGACATACGGTGCAAGCTCCCCGAGCACCTGCAGATCAGCTGTCCCGTTTGTTACCATAACATTGAGCATGCCCTGCTCATGCACGAGTTTTGCTGTATCCCGTATGTATTCATATCCTATAAGCGGCTCGTTGTATGTGAATGCGACACCTATGTTTCCTCTGTTTCTGCACGACAGTGCTATGGACGCGAGCTCCTCCGGTGAAATAAACTCCGCCTTGTCCGAGAATCTGTATGCTTCTTCTGACCAGGATATCTGATAGTTCTGGCAGAACGGGCACCTCAGGTTGCAGCCGTAGCTGCCGGCTGAAAGTATCATTGAGCCCGGGTGGAACCTCGCGAGAGGCTTCTTTTCTATCGGGTCGAGAGCGAGTGAAGTGACCCTGCCGTAGTTGGCGGCAGTCACCTCTCCGTCAATGCAGGTGCGGGCTCCGCAGAAGCCCAGCCCGCCTTCCGGTATATTGCAATGTCTGAAACAAACTTTACAAACAGCCACGTTACACCTGCCTTTTCCTTTTCCTTTGCCGGCCGGCCCGGATCAATAGTGCCTTATAACTTCGAATCGCTGCAGTTTATACTTCTCGAATTTGTGTATGCCGCCCTTTTTCATGGCGATCTCCACCTGCTGCCGCGGTGTATCAATTCCATCGAGGTCAGGGAGAAGCAGTCCGCGCCGGTGCCCGCAGCTTACTATTACCCCGTATCTCTTCACATCGAGCTCGTCTTCGGAATCGATGTCTTCGGCCTCGCCGAGCACATCTACGTTTATATCCAGCCACGGAAGCTCATCTGGCCTGATGGCCGGGAACCTCGGGTCTCTCGTTGAAGCGCTGACCGCATTGCCGATTATCTCCTCAGCCACGCAGCTCCTCGTAGCGCTTATGGTGCCGATGCATCCTCTCAGCTCTCCGTGCTCGTGTATAGATACGAATGCACCTGCCCGGGTCGAGAGCATCTCATCAGGAAGGCCTGCCGGAACATCAATGACCTCGCGCCTGAGCACATATGCCTCCACGGCTTCTCGCGCCAGTCTCACATACTCGTCGGACTTCTCGCGCTTCGATCTGAGCTCGTCTTCTATCTCTGTCATCTTGCGCTCCAGGAAGTGCCTGCTCTCATCCGCTCCTTCCGGATAGAAAGTGCAGATGCCGTACCCGACTCCTGTAACATCCTGATGGACCAGCCTTTCTGCCTTCACAGCTGTTCCGTCGAACGCGCCGCCCATTATGACGAATGACCTGTGCCCGCATTCAGCGGCCTTGTCGCAGAACGTACTGTCAAAGTCCAGGAGTTCGCCAAATGCGGCGCGCCCCATAACGTCCATGATCCGCTCATCGTATTCAGGACCTTCAGGTACATATCCGTATGGTCCGTAATCCTGCAGCTTGTGTGAAAGGTCTCCGCTTGCAACAAACACGACTCTGCGCCCGGTGTTTTCAGCAGCTTCGCGTATGATCATTCCCAGCCTGTAATGATCGATCAGAGGCAGACCGGAAAGGCCTGTGCGTACTATCTTTCCGCCCTTATATCTGTTTCTTATGAACCAGAGCGGCACCATGGTGCCGTGGTCGAGCTCCTTATCGCGCTCGCCCAGTGTGCCTGCAGGGAAATCTTCTTTGCCGGCCAGACGGCATATCTCCCTTACAAGTTCAGTATCGTATTCTTCACTGAATCTTACGCCCGGAGCCCTGAAGCCGGCAAAACTGCCGCTCGCGTTCCTGCCGGGCGAGATGTGAAAGTAATCCGCATACATTATGGAATGCGGACTCGTTATTATTATTGTTTCCGGCGCGAGCGCAGCTATCTCGTCCGCGACTCTCTCATAGGCTGCGGAAGTATCCGCTACCTGTGCCTCGCTTCCCCTGCCTATGTCAGGTACTATCATAGGCGGATGCGGCACCATGAATCCTGCAACTATACCCATGCTTTCCTCCTTACCTCAGCCATCCGGCGTTACTGTCCCAGATACTCTTCGAGTGTGATACCTTTGTCAGTGATTTCTTTTGCAATCTCAGGGCTGTCCAGATAGCGGATGTGCCACGGCTCATATGCATATCCCGTAATTGCCTCTCCGTACTCAGGGAATCGGAGTATGAATCCGAACTCAGGCAGTCTTGCATGGACCGCCTCCCAGATCTCCGGGTACTGAACGAGGTCCTCATTCTCGTAGACGTCCTTACCGTCAATCGTGAAGTAAAGATCAAGCGCAAGTCCCGTGTGATGCTCGGAGTATCCCGGAACAGCTACATACTTTCTGACATAATCTTCACCATACTTTTCGGTAAATTCATCGACTATCTTCTGCTGAGCGGCAACGCTTCTGTATGCGGAATCCAGCTCGAATCTGACTTCTCCCTTATCATAGCCCTCCAGATCCTTCTCGACAGCTTCCTTAAGCGCGCAGTATGCTTCGTAAGCCTTTTTCTCAACATAGACCTCATCGCCTACGGAATTCGTAATGACCGTAGTCTGCAGCGCTTCTTCCCATCCGTCCGGCAACAGGCTGTTATGATTTACCAGTACCATGTAGTCGATCACCGACCCTTCTTCTGTTTCCGCTTCAGCTTCAGCCTCTGTCTCAGCAGCTGCGTCAGCCGGTTCCTCACTTTCACTCTGTTTGCTGCATCCCGCAAATGCAAGTGCGGATATCATAATTGCTGCAAGCAGCATTATCAGAAATCCTGTTTTTTTCATTTTGCCCTCTTTAAAACTATTATCGAAAGGACTCCATGGCCCTGCCATGGAGTCCGTATTCTTACTTGTTTTCGCGATAAAGCGTATCGCAGTATACGCAGCGGTAGTCTCTCGATTCAGTATCAACAAGCCTGAACTTCTGCGGTATGCCTCTCTCTACCGAAGTGATGCATCTCGGATTGCGGCATTCCAGCACGTTTGTAAGTATAGTCGGCGGCTTTGGTTTGAACTTTTTTACGAGTTCACGGTCCTTTACGACGTTGACTGTGATATTCGGGCTGATGTATCCGATCAGATCGTAATCGATCGGAATGTCAGCGTCTATTTTGATGATGTCCTTGGCTCCGTATTTCTCGCTCGATGCTCTCTGGATGATAGCCACCGTGCAGTCCGCCTTGTCGAGTCCGAGGAGGTGATAGAGCTCGAAGCCTTTGCCGGCTTTGATATGATCAAGTACATATCCTGTGTTGATTCCGTCTATGTTCATTTGAAACCTCCTTTACCTGATGCCCAGCAGATATAGTATGAGTGCCATGCGGATGTACTTGCCCATGAGCGCCTGATAGAAATAGCACGCTCTCGGGTCCTCATCTACATCCACATCTATCTCGTTGACGCGCGGCAGCGGATGCATGATGATCA
>JBGUKU010000027.1:0-2233 GCA_045114615.1 Anaerovoracaceae bacterium | reverse complement strand
CAGCGTCAGGTCTACGTAATCAGGTCCGATTCCGCTGACCGAAATAGGGCATTCTCCGACTTTAGGGATCGAGATCTGGAAAAACTGGCCAGGCTTTACGTCTCCCACGTAAGTAAACCTGAATGTCCATTCCTGAGCCGTGTGTTTTATAATGTCCTGAAGCTTTGAAGGAACTGGTGTATATTCATTCTTTCCGCAGTTACACATTAGCTGACACCTCCTTCACTCTCGCGTTAAGCTTGTTTATGCAGTTTGCAAACGAGATGTACTCAGGGCATACAGTATCGCAGCGTCCGCAGCCTACGCACATATCGTATCCAAAGCGTTTTCTGAAGTCGTATACCTTGTGGAGCACCTTGAATCTCATTCTCTCGCCATTAGTCTTTCTCATTACCAGACCGCCTGCAACATCCGTATATCCGTCGACCATGCAGGAAGCATTCACGCGGCGGCGCTCACCGACTTTGCCGTTATCAGTATAGAAAATATCCTGAATGGTAAAGCATGTGCATGTCGGGCACACGAAATTGCAGCGCCCACAGTTGACACAGCGCTTGGTATACTCATCCCACATTTTGTCCTTGAACAGCTCTACCGGAACTTCTTCAGGTCTTTCAACCCTGAACTCCGCCTCTGTCACATAGCGAGGAGAGACATCCGCTTTTGCTCCGGTGCTTTCAAAAGCTGGCTTTAGCTCATCATCCCTGACATCGCAGTATACCTTGCCGTCTGCCATATCGATCGAGAAAGCATACTCGTTTGTTCTGTTAGTCCCCATATCTACACAAAAGCTGTTAGGGCATGCCTTTCCGCATCCGATCAGCGCGAATTTCACTCTGTCTCTGAGTCTCTCATAGAACCAGTCGTTGGCAGGCCCGTTGCCCGTATACATCTGATCAAGTCTCTTCACCGCATGGATATCGCAGCTTCTCATCAGCACGATTACAGGACGGGCATCATAGTCTGCCTCTTTGATCTCATCCTCTGTAAAATAGAACATAGTCTCCGAAAGAGGTATCAGGATTTCCTTAAAGGAGAAATCCGAACGTTCATCCAGCTCTGCATCTTCGATGCGGCTGATGTAGTCGTAGCGGATCACGTCAGTGTCTCTGAAGCGGCCCTCTCCGACTTTTAACACCGGCGCGAATATCCTGTACTTACTTTCAAGAGCTTCGAGGACTTTGTTGAACTCTTCAGTCTTGTAAACAAAACCCATCGTTTCCCTCCGTTTCTGCATTAATCTACACATTATTACATCGACATATATAAAATTAGGGCACGTCATTTTATGAGCAATGTCCGTACCCAATTTGATTATATATGCATTATTTTTTGATTTCCGTAACCATGGTTACGCACTGGGTTTGTATATAAAAAAACCATACTATTGCATCTGTTTCGGCGGAAAGCTAATCCAGTATCCTTCCGTCTCTTGAAATAGTGACTACCTGCCACGGTATGAATTTGCCGCTGTTTCTGAGTGCGTTCTCTGCTGCTCTCTGAAGGCCTCCACAGCAAGGCACCTCCATGCGTACAATAGTCACACTCTTTATGTCGTTATTCCTGATAATGTCTGTAAGTTTCTCGCTGTAATCTATCGCATCAAGTTTAGGGCAGCCTATGACAGTGATCTTTCCCTTCATGAAGTCCTCATGCATGTTTGCGTAAGCATAGGCTGTGCAGTCGGCCGCAATCAGGAGTTTGGCTCCGTTATAAAACGGTGCCTCTGTAGGCAGGAGCTTTATCTGGCATGGCCACTGGCCGAGCCTGGATATATTCCTATAGTTTGCTGGTTCCTGCTTGCAGCTATCTTTCTGATTATTATTGAACTGCATCATCCTTGACCCAGGGCATCCGCCTTCATGTATATGTCCCACATTCTTTTCCTCCGCTTTCTTTGCCTGCGCAGCTTTGACCGCAGCTTCATCATACTCTGGTGCTTCTCTTTCCTCGAATGTGATCGCTCCTGTCGGGCAGTTCGGCAGACAGTCACCAAATCCGTCGCAAAAGTTCTCTCTTACCAGTTTTGCCTTTCCGTCCACCATATCAATGGCACCTTCGTGGCAGGCCTCTGCACACAGTCCACAGCCGTTGCATTTCTCTTCATCTATATGGATTATCTTCCTGATCATCGTGGTATCCTCCGTATTGCTTATGTCTTGTTTATCCAATGTCAGTATAGTAAAGTTTGTATTGTAAGTATGTGGTTATAACCACATTTTGAAAAATTGCA
>JBGUKU010000026.1:0-34033 GCA_045114615.1 Anaerovoracaceae bacterium | reverse complement strand
CACTTTCCAAACTAAAAAAACCGTTGAAATTTCAACGGTTTGAATGGTGGAGCGTAGGGGGATCGAACCCCTGGCCTCAAGATTGCGAACCTTGCGCTCTCCCAGCTGAGCTAACGCCCCACAACGGATTAATTATAATATGGGTATTTCGATTCTTCAACACATATTATAAAAATCCGCATCTGCCCTGTTTATCAGATCAGTCCATCGCGATCAGATCAGGGATAGTTTCCTCGAAGTTTACGCCATACCAAGGCTTCTTTGGATCGTTCATGGTTACTTTAATAGTGTGAGCAGTATAATCAGCAGCGATCCTCATTGCGTCTTTCCAGTCTTTGCCATGCATGATCTCTCCGATAACAGTACTTGAGAAGAGATCCCCCGTACCGTGGAACATTGCGCCTACTTTGTCGTTCTGATAAACGTAAAACTCGTCCTTCTTTTTATCATATCCCATGATACCTGTCTTTCCCTCGCTGAGGGAAACTCCGGTGAGAACACTGATCCGTGCACCGAGGTTAACGACTTTCGAAAGCAGTTCCTTTATGTAGTCTTCATCGTATGTTTCGCGATACTCGGTATCTGTCATAATGCAGGCTTCTGTGATATTCGGAACGATCATGTCTGCGCATGAACAAAGTTCTGTGTTTTTGCGGGCATACGTCATATCAAATGCAGGATAAAGCTTTCCGTTGTCTGCCATTACAGGATCAACGAAAATGAGTTTATCCTCCCCACTGCCAAACTTTTTGAACAGATCCTTCATCATATCGATCTGCTCAATTGTACCAAGATAACCTGTGTATATTGCGTCAAATTCAACGCCTTCATCCTGCCACTTCTCACATATAGGCACGATCTGATCCGCCAGGTCCTTTACCGTGAAGCTCTTAAAGAGTGTGTGATTTGAAAGTACCGCTGTAGGCAGTATTACGCACTCAACGCCAAGCGCCGAAATGACCGGAAGAGCGATAGTGATGGAGCACTTTCCGAGGCAGGAAATATCCTGTACTGTAAGAATTCTTTTCATTATCTATACCCCCTGAACAAAAAATCTCAGTCCCTTAATACCGTCTCATACTATAACACATTCTATGAAATTGTGTTAAGATGCAGGACTAATAAATTATGCATAATGTATGATTATTGCGTACGAATATATACTGACAAAGTGTCAGGAGGTAATTTATGAAAAAAGAAAAAAGCAAGTTTTTACTCGTGATGCTGCTTTGCATTACAATGATCGGAACTGCTCTCCTTTCAGCCTGCAACAGTATTGGTGAGCCTGAAGAACCTGAGGCACCTGCAAGCAATTCTCTGACAGGAGCTACAGCTGAGCAGGGATATGATGAGGCTGCCGGTGAAAGACGTGTAGCAGCGTTCGTTGTTGAAAATGCTCCTGATGCGAGACCTCAGTGGGGCATGGATGATGAGAATTACTCACCTGACATCATTCTCCAGGCTGAGGTTGAAGGCGGCATTACCAGAACCCTCTGGTTTTACGATGACTACGAAAAGCTTCCTGAGATCATCGGACCTACAAGAAGCGCACGTCCTCCTTTTGTAAAATTCTCTGAACTCTTTGATTCTATTTTCATCCACTGGGGAATGAGCCATTCAAAAGGAGATTATGTAGGAGCAAAAACTGTATTCAAGCGTGATAAGGTTGACCACATCGATCAGATGTCCCTCGATGACAAGGAAGGCATGTACGGCAGAGATACTTCAAGAGCTGTAAATGTTGAACACCGCGGCATAATCTACGGAGATAAGGTAGCTGCAACAATCAAGAACGAGGGCTTCAGAACAGAGCCTGAAGAATACACAAAGCTCTGCTTCAACAGGGTCACTGAGCCTGTCAGTGAGACTGCAGCGACAAATGTAGGAGTCAAATATTCAGAAAGAGCATTTGAGGATACATACTGGACTTACAATGAAGAAGATGGTATGTACCACACCAGTAACTTCGAAAACGACCTGGCGAGAGAGAACCTCCTCGTACTCTCTGATGAAACCGAATACATAGTCAAGGAAGGCTATGAAGGTCCGGGAAGCACCGGAAGTGTAACCTACTGTGACTATAAGCTCAAATCAGGCGACGGCAAGCTTTTCAGTAAGGGAACAGTAAAAGACATCAAGTGGCAGGTAGTTGACGGCAAGCTCGAACTTATCGATCCTACAACCGACGCAGCAACTGCACAGGCAGCCAACGACGAGAATCTGGCGGCTGCCAAGGAAACCGTCAAGGCTGATGATAAGGCAGAATGGCCTGTCTACAACAAATACGTCATAGTATCACCTGAACCTGCAGAAGGTGAAGAGCAGACTGAAGAAGAGATCCTTGCAAACTCCTACGTATTACAGAATCTCAATCCGGGCAAGACGTGGATCGGCTGGATTTCAAACAACAACGGCGGTAAGGTGACTGCTAATTAATGAACTGAACGATTTAAATAAAGAAGCAACATCCCGCAGAGTCCTTTACTCTGCGGGACGTTTTTTTCATATGTATCGTTTTATGACTATGCGTATGCGCCCTTTCCTGGACTCTCCTCCTGTCTCTTCAAGAACAGCCTTCCCTTTTCCTTTGAGAACGATTGATGATCCCTCATGTACTGCAGCATCGGGTTTAACACACTCAGCATGATCCACTGAGACGAGTCCTCTGCGAACAGCTTCCGCAGCCTTGCCTCTCGATATCCTGAAGGCCGAAGAAACAATACTGTCGAGCCTTACAGAGCTGACACTGTCTTTTATGAATTCAACCCTCGCCACGGGAATGATAAGCTCTCCTGCCGATACTGCTTCTGTCTTTACTTCAACTGATCCAATGCGGTGCAGTTCTTTCAGGAGGAATTCCTCGATTCCCGGAACTATTAAAATATCCGCGCCATCAGGTCTTACGAGTATATCCCCTGTCAGCCTTCTGTCGATGCCAAGTCCGAGCAGAGATCCAAGATAGTCGCGATGACTAAACTCACGGGATATTGCGGGCAGTCTTACCCTGAGCACTCTGAGAAGCCCTTCTGCAGCCTCTTCGTCATTCAGCGGAAGATCTCTCGGGACGCAGACAAGCATCCTCCGCTCGGCCTCATCATACCCTCCATACATGAACGTCCTGACTCCTGCAGCATGCCTTGATGCAGCAATGGCAAGAGCCTGCTCATGAGTATCCAGAAGTCCGGTGGAAGTTACATAATAACCGTCCCTGCACTGTGATATCTTGTCTTCTATCCTGGCTGTAATCAGTTCGTCTTTTGTCATAAGCGTATTGTATCATAATAAATTTGACTTTGCGGCTTCATAATACTACGATATTATCCATATTGATTATATCGCCAGACTTCCGGAGGGAGCTTAATGAGAAGCGACAGATACAAGGACGAACCTATAGTCATAAAGAAGAAAAAGCGCGGACCTCTGAAGGGTCTGCTTATCCTGATACTGATACTCGCAGCTGCAATCGCTGGTTCCGTTGCGTACTTCTATAAAACCGCATATGACTCTCTTTCAGTAACTTTTACCGATGAATCACCCGTTCTGGAGTTCGGCACGACCTGTCTGTCCATGAACTATGTAAAAGAATCAAACGGTGAAATATATGCCGATTCTGAATACCTTGATACGGAAACTGTCGGTAACAATGAGATTGTCTACACAGCTACAAAGTCATTATTCGGGGGCATACTTAATCCTACAAAAAAATATAAGATGTATTATACTGTTTCGGACAGCATCCCGCCTCTTATAATATGGAGCTGGGACAATGCAGTTCTTGCACGTGGTTCGGAATTTGATATAAATGATCTGATCGCGTACGGTGACAATGCCGATCCTACGCCGCTTCTGTCCGTTGACGGCAATGTCAATATGGAAGAAATCGGAAAGTATCCTCTTCATGCAAAGGTGACTGACTCATCGGGCAATGTTACAGAATGTGACATCAATGTAGAAGTTACCGATGAGCTTCCCCCTTATGAAGATACAACAGAACGCACTGAATTTGCTGACTTTGCCTCTGCATATAAAGCGAATGACAGGTCATTCGGCATAGATGTATCTGCATGGCAGGATGAGATAGACTTCAAAGCAGTAAAAAAATCCGGCTGTGAATTCGTTATCATAAGGATCGGATATACCGGTGACGGAGATATCAAGATCGACAAGACATTCTCACGCAATTTCCAGTCTGCCAGAGCTGCCGGCCTAAGGACCGGTGTATACCTGTACAGCACTGATACTACAGAAGAGCAGGTACGTAACGCAGCTGACTGGATCATTGAAACTCTGGGAGGAGAAAACCTTGACTTCCCTGTAGCATTCGACTGGGAAGACTTTGACAATTTCCAGGATTATGGCATGAGTCTGCATGAGCTAAACAAGCTCTACGATGCTTTTGCCGATGAACTTTCAAAGGCCGGATATGGATGCATGCTCTACGGCAGCAGGAACCATCTTGAAAAGATATGGGATGATACGGATATAAGACCAGTGTGGCTTGCCCACTATACAGAAAAAACGGACTACGAAGGTCCGTATATGCTCTGGCAGGCAAGCTGTACAGGAAAAATCTCCGGCATTGACGGAGACGTTGATATGGATATTCTATATAATAAATAAATACAGCAGGTATCCTGACAGATACCTGCTTTTGAAGTCATGGGGAAGGCCGTATTTTTTGCCTTTCCCTGCTTTTATTTTATACCGGTAAGGTCGTAAGCCGAGAGATAAGCATCCGCCCTTTTGCAGACTTCCTTAATCGTTTCTTCATCGAACGGGCTTGGAAGTCCGGCCTCCTCGATCAGTTTGGTGAATACTTCTGATCCGCCCATCTTTGTATATGCCATATAGTGCTTCCATGCGTCATCGTAGTCGTTCTGCATCATTGCCCAGAAACAAAGCGCCACGGTCTGTGCAAGGCAGTAGTCAATGTAGTAGAAAGGCATCCTGTAAATGTGGTGCTGTCTTTGCCATCCTTCGCCCTCAGAATAGAATGGAATATCGCCGTCCAGCCTGAGCCATGGCATATATATTCCCAGCAATCTCTTCCATTCAGCATGGCGTTCAGCCGGAGTCATCTCGGGATGTTCAAAAACACTGTGCTGGAAATGGTCGACCATGGTACCGTAAGGGATGAACATGAACGATTCAGCCAGGTGGCTGTAAAGGAATTTCCTCGTGTCAGACCCAAAGAAATCTTCTGCAGCTTTCCATGCGAAAAACTCCATGCTCATGGAGTGAACCTCGCACCCTTCCATGCTCGGCCAGACGGTCTCCACAGGTATGCGGCTTCTGTTCATCCAGTCAGCGAATGCGTGGCCTGCTTCGTGTGTCACAGTCTCTACATCGCCCCTTGTTCCGTTGAAATTCGCAAAAATAAACGGTGCTTCATAATCATGTATACTGGTGCAGTAACCGCCTCCTTCTTTTCCTTCTGTAGACAGAAGATCAAGAAGCTCGCACTCCATCATAGTGTTCCAGAATTCACCGGTCTCAGGCGAAAGAGCATCATAGAATCTGCTGGCAGCTCCAAGAATATCGTTAACATCGCCGGAAGGCTTCGCATTACCAGAGCGGAACATAAGAGCATTGTCGGCAAAACTCAGAGGATATTGCATATCCAGCCTTTCCGCCTGTCTTCTTCTGATGCTGTCTGCTACGGGCACTATATATTTGCGCACGGCCTTACGGAACTTGTCGACATCATTCCTGTCGTAACAGTTGCGCGTCATTCTGTAATAACCGAGCTCAACGAAGTCGCTGAGTCCCAGCTTCTGACTCATCTCATGGCGGAGTTTCACGAGCTTGTCATAGATCATATCCAGTTTTGCCTGATTATCCTTATACCAGCCGCCTTCAGCCTTCCACGCTGCAAGTCTTGTCTCATCATCAGCATCGCTTTTGAATGGTCCGAGCTGGGCTATAGTATAGACTTTACCGCGGAATGGTATCTGAGCACTAGCCAGAAGTTTCTCATACTCCATGGTGAGATCGTTTTCTTCCTGCAGAAGAGGTATTATCGAAGGAGCAAATGTCTTAAGCTCGATCTCAGCGTTAAGAAACACCACATTTCCGAATTCGGCTTCGAGTTCGCTGCGGAACTGTGATGCGAGAAGAGCCTCAGTCCAGAGCTGAAGGTATTCCTGAAGCTCCGGGAAAGTCTTGTTCCAGAACAGGACTTCCTTATCGTAAAACTCGTCTCTGGTATCTATTGAATGGCGGATCTGAGCCACCGTCGACACCGATTCAAGGTGGCGCTCCAGAGCATCCTTTTGCACGAACAGATTTCTGGCTTCTTCATAAGAGGCAGCGGCTTTGAATTCTTCCGTAAGCCTCTGCATATCACTCTTTACTTTTTCGATATCCGGTCTTGTATACGGTATTTCACTGAACTTGATCATTATTTCCTCTCTTAGTAAAAACTACATAAAAAATACAAAGCTATTTTACCATATAAGGGGCTGAGCCGCGCTGAAGTTTTATTGTGTCAATGCATATTTATACTGGCAATCGAATAGGGCGGATTTTCTCCGCCCTTTCACACCACCGTACGTGCCGTTCGGCATACGGCGGTTCAAATCAACTTCAACATGTGCCGTTTGGCATAGTAATCGGACAGACTGACTAACCCCGCGCGGGCTAGTTTTTCTTTGGAGATTGCTCTACTCACACAGGTCTTGGTAGCTACCCAGTAGTACCTGCTACCGCAGTATGCTGTTACTCTTGCAAGGTCTTTCCCTATGCCGAGCTTCTGCAGACCCCACTGCCGTTTTGCGGGTACCTTCCATTGTTTCCAGATAATCATCCGCAATCTTGTTCGCAGATGTGCGTCCATCTTTTCCATCGCGGACTTCATTGAGCCGAGCGCATAGTAGTTTATCCAGCCTCTCGTGACTTGGTTTATCTTTGCGATTCTGACTCTGAAGTTTATCGACCATCTGCGTTCTGTCAGTTGCTTCAGTTTACGTTTGAATTTCGCTATTGAGTCCTTGTGCGGTTTGCATTTCCACTCATTAGTCTTGGAATCCTTGTAGAGTCCGAAGCCGAGGTACTTGAGTCCGTCTGGTCGGGTTATCTTAGTCTTTGTTGCATTGACCTTCAGCCCGAGTTTCTTCTCTATCCATTCCGTTATGCTGTGCATGACCCGCTTCGCGCTTGCTTCACTTCTTACTGCGATGATGCAGTCATCTGCATATCTCGTGAAGTTCAGTCCACGCTTTTCGAGTTCTCTGTCCAGTTCATTCAGCATGATGTTGGAAAGCAATGGCGACAGATTCCCGCCTTGCGGTGTTCCGAGTTCTGTCTTCTCATACTTTCCATGCACCATCACACCCGCTTTCAGATATTTGCGTATTAACGATTCTGTGTCCCCGTCGTCGATTATTCTGTGGCCGAGGCTCATGAGTTTGTCCTGCGAAACATTGTCGAAGAATTTCTCAAGGTCGATGTCCACTATCCACGTGTATCCATCGTTGAGATATTCAAGGACTTTGCGTATCGCCATTTCGCAGCTTCTGTTCGGTCTGAACCCATAACTTCTGTCTGAGAAGTATGGCTCACACATTGGGCTTATGACCTGTGCTATTGCCTGCTGTATGACTCTGTCCATAACGGTAGGGATACCGAGTTTCCTCTTTCCGCCATTAGGCTTTGGTATCTCTACTCTTCTGACCGGTTGAGGCTTGTATGTCCTCTGCCTGATCTGTTCCTCGATGCTCTTCCAGTTCTCTTTGATGTAGCTGTGCAGTTCGTCAACTTCCACATCATCTATGCCTCCCGCGCCCTTGTTAGCTTTCACTCTCTTGTACGCGAGATTCATATTGTCTCTGGAGAGTATCTTGTCCAATAACTCTGACATGTTGTGCGCTCTTCTCCTTTCCGCTCCCTGCGCCAGTATCCTATGTTTGTGCGGGCATTGCTTTGTTACGCTTCGCCTGTTTCCGCTGTCGGATTTGCGCTTGGGACATACATTTGCTTTGCGCTGTTGGTTTGTTCAGCCCTTTCCATCGTCATGGTACTATGGCTTCTGCTGACTTCTTGCAGTTCGTTGTTACTACGGCTTCTTTCGTCTGCAAGACCTCGCGGGATAAGTCGCCAGTCTTTCCTCGTTTACCCTCTGGATTTACACACACGGGTTACGGTTGCCTTTTGGGTCTTTGATATCTGCTGCCATCTTGCCCGCCGTGCGTGCCTTCATATCCAGTTTCTGTCCGTAGGGCCACGATTTCGCTATTGCTTCTTCTCGCCTGCACCTCACGGTACAAACCTTGCAAGTCGCTATGGGGTTCGTCGGCAACTACGCCCCTTGTGGACTTTCACCACAGACTGACGGCATGCCCGTCATACAGCAAAAGACCGGGACAAGCCCGGTCTTTGCTATGTTAGGATAGTTCAATTTCAGTTTGGTATCACTGTATGACTGTTAAGCCTGAATCTTATTTTTCAGCGATATCTGCATACATGAAGTACCAGTAACCGTATGGCGAGTGCCATGCGCCTGTGATGTTAGCATTCTGCAGGTAGAAGTCGTTGTAGTAAGCTACAGGGATGCAGCCTGCATCCTCCATGAGGATGTCTTCTGCCTTGTGCAGTGCAGCTGAACGCTCATTGAGGTCGAGAGTAGTTCTCGAGATGTTGATCTGCTCGTCGAATTCAGGGTTGTTGTACTTACCGTCGTTGTTGCCGTTTGTGGAGTACAGGAGCTCGATCATGTTGGAAGGATCATCATAGTCACCTACCCAGCCGTTACGTGCTGCCTCATACTCACCGTTACGTCTCATCGGTGTGAAGCTTGCCCACTCAACCATGTCTACCTTTACAGTGAGTCCGAGCTCTCCCCAAGCCTGCTGCAGGTATTCGGCAACAGCCTTGTGGTAACCGGAGTCATTTGTCGAGTAAACGATCTCAGGGAATCCTTCTCCGCCCGGATATCCGGCTTCTTCCATGAGCTTCTTAGCTTCTTCGAGATTAGCATCAAATGCATCGTTGTCGATGTATGGCTTGCCGCCGTTAGCATTATCCATGAACTCTCCGCCTGCAGGATCTGCCCAGCCAGGTCCCATGAAGTTTCCGGCAGGTGTGTATGTTCCCTGCATGATCGTGTTGGCAACATAGTTGCGGTCGATAGCAAGGGACAGAGCCTTACGGACCTTAGCATCCTTGAACTGGTCAAGGTTGCAGTTGAGGTTGAGGTAGTAAGTTCCGATGATAGGATCAACGTGGAACTCATCATTACCCTCAAGGCTTGGGATCTCCTCTGTAGGAACGTCCTTGATGAAGTTGACTTCACCGTTCTGGTATGCACTGTAAGCAGCGTTAGGATCCTCGATAAGCATGAACTTGATGGAGTCGAGCTTGATAGCGTCAGCATTCCAGTAGTTAGGGTTCTTTGCTACTGTGATGTGTGAACCCTGCTCCCACTCGGTCATGTAGAAAGGACCGTTGGAAACATAAGTGTCAGGGGAAGTTGCCCATGCATCGCCGTTAGCATCGATGGTGGCCTGCTGTACAGGCATCATTGTTGCAAACGCAGCAAGGCTTCCGAAGAATGTGCAAGGTGCGCTGAGTTCAACTACGACAGTCTTGTCGTCAGGAGCACTTATTGCAAGATCATCAGGATTTGTGCCATCAGGATTGTATCCCTTGATAGGGTTGAGGACTGTATCCAGATAAGGTGCAGCAAGTTCAGGATCAGCGATTCTCTTCCAGCTGTAGACAAAGTCGTTAGCTGTAAGATCCGATCCGTCTGACCACTTAAGTCCGTCTCTCAGGTGGAATGTCCATGTGAGACCATCTTCAGATGTCTCCCAGCTTTCTGCCTGTCCAGGAGCAAGCTGGCCGTTCTTGTCAACTATGAGGAGTCCCTCGAAAAGGTGGAGAATTGTGTTAGCACCATCAACAGCACTGTTCAGCGCAGGGTCAAGAGTTTCAGGGTTAGGTCCTACCTGAACTACCAGCTGCTTTCCTGCATCTGCTGTGCCGCCGCCACCGCCGCCGCATGCAGCGAGAGGAACAACGATCATAGCCATTGCAACGAGAAGGACGATCAATCTTTTCTTCATAAATAATTCCTCCATATCTAATAGCTGTTTAAATAACCATTGAACTATCTATTGGCAATATGCAAAGCATAGTGCTTAACTGATTAATAATGTCAGACCTTGCTATTTTACCTTATCAAGGTGGTGACATGCAACATAATGTCCGCTCGTTACTTCCTTGAATTCAGGAGTTTCTGCTGCGCAGCGCTCATCTGCATAAGGGCATCTTGTGCGGAAGCGGCAGCCGCTTGGCGGATCGATCGGACTCGGAACATCTCCCTCAAGAATGATTCTCTTGCTCTTGCGGGCAGTTATCGGATCAGCAATAGGAATAGCGGACACCAGGCTGCGTGTGTATGGATGCATACTGTGCATAGTAAGCTCATAGCTGTCAGCAAGCTCAACCATGCGGCCCAGATACATTACCACTATTCTGTCCGATATGTGTTTTACGACTGAGAGGTCGTGTGCGATAAACAGATATGTAAGACCCATCTGCTCCTGAAGATCTTCGAACATGTTGATGACCTGCGCCTGGATGGATACGTCAAGAGCCGAAATAGGCTCATCGCATACGATGAATTCAGGGTCTACCGCAAGTGCTCTGGCAATACCGACACGCTGTCTCTGTCCGCCTGAGAACTCATGCGGATAGCGGTTGGCATGCTCAGAATTGAGCCCTACTCTTTCCAGCAATCCAATTATCTTTTCATATCTTTCCTGCTTGCTTGAGCAGAGATTATGAATGTCGATAGGCTCTCCAACGATGTCGCCTACTGTCATTCTCGGATCCAGACTTGCATATGGATCCTGGAAAACTATCTGCATTTTTTTGCGGTAAGGGAGCATATTTACTGCGACTTTCTTTTCCTTATCGAAAAGCACCTCACCGTCATAAACGATTTTCCCGTCTGTTGGTTCATGAAGTCTCAGGATCGTTCTGCCTGCTGTTGTCTTTCCACAGCCTGACTCTCCTACCATTCCGAGGGTTTCGCCCTTCTTTATGCCAAAGGTAAGATCGTCCAGAGCCTGAACTACTTTTTTATTCTTGCCGAAGCCGCCGCCCTTGATCGGAAAATGCTTCTGCAGATGTTCTACTTCAACCAGATAATCACTCATCTGCGGCCTCCTTTCCTGTCACTGCTGCAGCCTCTGCTTCTGCTTTCTGGTTCAGCCAGCACTGTGTATAATGCACGTCACTGAAGTAAGTGACCGGCGGCATCTCTCTGAGACATATCTTCATGCAGTTGTCGCAGCGTGGAGCAAACGGACATCCTGCAGGAGGATTGAGCATGTCTACGGGTGTTCCTTCGATAGGAACAAGTCTCTCGTGATCCTTGGCATCGAGCCTAGGTATACTCTTTATGAGGCCTTTAGTGTATTCATGTTTAGGGTTATAGAATATATCATCCGTTGTTCCGTATTCGACTATGCGTCCTGCATACATTACTGCGATCCTCTCGCACATGCTCGCAACAATGCCGAGGTCATGCGTGATCATAATGATAGCCATACCCAGCTTCTCACGCAGCTCCATCATGAGTTCGAGAATCTGGGCCTGGATCGTTACATCGAGAGCAGTAGTCGGCTCGTCGGCAATGAGCAGTTTAGGTTCGCAGGCAAGAGCAATTGCGATCATTACACGCTGACGCATTCCGCCTGAGAGTTCGTGAGGATACTGTTTAAGCCTCTTTTCAGGCTCATTTATGCCTACCAGTGTAAGCAGCTCTATAGCGCGTGCTCTGGCTTCTTCTTTATTCTTATCGGTATGAAGTCTGATAACTTCTTCTATCTGATTTCCGACTGTGTATACAGGGTTGAGTGATGTCATCGGATCCTGGAATATGATCGAAACTTCATTTCCTCTGATCTCGCGGAATTCAGCTTCAGTCATATCGTTGATATGGTGGCCGTTGAATTCAAGTGTTCCGCCGATCAGTCTGCCCGGATATGCAGTAAGCCCCATCAGGCTGTATGCCGTTACCGACTTTCCCGAACCGGACTCTCCTACTATGCCGAGGACCTCCCCTTCTTTCATTTTGAACGATACGTCGTTAAGTGCCTTGACTTCTCCTGCAGGAGTGAAGAATGAAAGGCGCTCATGTTCTATATCTACGAGATATTTTTTGTCAGTTGTTTCCTGTGACATGATGCTTCCTCCTTTCTAGTTCTTCAGTTTAGGGTCGAAGGCATCTCTGAGACCGTCTCCAAGCAGGTTGAAGCTCAGGATTATCAGAGAGATAACGATCGAAGGTATAAAGAGCAGATGCGGGAAAGTGTTGATGCCGTTGATGGCCTCACTTGCCAGACTTCCGAGCGAAGGCATAGGAACAGCAACTCCGAGTCCGAGGAAGGACAGGAAGCTCTCTGTGAAAATCGATGACGGTATCTGCAGAGTCGTGATTACGATCAGTGTACCTATGCAGTTTGTCAGAAGGTGCTTTCTGATAATGCGGCCGCCCGAGGCTCCGAGCGCCCTGGCAGCTGTAACATATTCACTCTCCTTGAGCTGCAGGATCTGCGACCTTACCATACGTGCCATTCCTACCCAGTACAGGAGCGCAAATACTACGAATATACTTACAAGGTTCTCTCCCATGACTGAAAGCCAGTGGAATCCCTTTATCTGTGCAAGCTGCCGCAGCGGTTCCTTGAACGCGAATGACAGAAGTACGATCAGCAGAATATCCGGTATGGTATAAATGATATCTACGATACGCATCATGATGAGATCGACCCATCCGCCCGCAAATGCGGCGATAGATCCGTATATGGATCCGATAACAAGGATTATGACTGCCGCGACCATTCCTACAAGCAGTGAGATACGGCTTCCCATCATTACACGGATAGCATAGTCACGGCCCATTTTGTCAGTGCCGAATATATGCGGGAACAGATTCTCACCTGCAGCTATTCTGGACTGTTCGCCTGCAGAAAACTCAAAAGGCTTCAGATTATTGGCGCCCTGTATCTGCTCGCTGTAGCTGTAAGGATAGAAGGACGGTACTATGAACGCAAATATCATGATTATGATGATCACGACAAGACATGTCATAGCGACTTTGTTTTTGCGGAGTCTTCTCGCGCCATCACGCCAGAAGCCGACGCTCTCCCTCATCACTACAAGACTTTCTTTTTCTTCATTGGTTGCCGGCATAAAATCTTCAGGATCGAACATTCTCTGAAGGCTCAGCGGATTCTTGTTTGCCATTTTTCCACCTCCCCTTACTTAAGTTTGATCCTAGGGTCGACTATCGTATAAACGATATCGACTATCAGCAGCATTATTACCATAAATACCGCAAGGAAAATCGTCGTTCCCATTATCATGGTATAATCACGTCCGTTTATGGCTTTGATGAATTCTCCCCCAAGGCCAGGTATCGTGAAGATCTTCTCTACGATGAAGCTTCCCACCAATGTATATGCGATCATTGGTCCGAGATAAGTGATGACCGGAAGTATCGCATTACGCAGGGCATGCTTGAATAATGAGACTTTCTGGGAAAGCCCCTTAGCTCTCGCAGTTCTCATATAATCCTGTCCCAGAACATCGAGCATGGATGATCTCATGAGTCTGGTAATATATGATGTCGGGTATGCAGCCAGTGCAAATACCGGCATTATATAATGTGCCGGACTGTTTAAGCCTAGTGTAGGCAGCCATCCGAGCTTTACACCGAAGAAATACATCAGTACAGTACATATGACGAAACTCGGAACTGCTATACCCAGAGTAGCAAGAACGCTCAGGATACTGTCTACCGCAGTGCCGCGCTTATACGCGGCCACAACGCCAAGCGGTATTCCCAGCAGAAGTGATACGAGTACAGCAATCCCGCCGACCTTTGCGGATACAGGGAACTTTGTCGAGATGATACTCATGACTGTACGGCCTCTCTGCTTCAGACTGAGACCGAAATCGCCGTGGCACGCATCTGTGAGATACGTGACATAACGTTCAAAAAATGGTTTGTCCAGCCCGTATTTTGCTTCAAGAGCGGCTGTTGCCGCCGGGCTGATCGCCTTCTCTGAAAGAAATGGTCCTCCCGGAACCATGTTCATCAGAACGAAGGTGATAGTCGCTACCGCCCATATAGTTACTATAGCCAGCAGGACTCTTTTCAATAGATACTTACCCACGAACCCCCCTTACGTGATATTCATAAAAGTTTCCAAAAAATTATATACCCAAAACTGCAAGTATATCAACGGTTTCTTAATCCATTTTATGGCTGCAAAGTGATTGTATTAAAGAACAGCCGGGCAATCTGCCTGTGTCCTTCTTCCGTCAGATGCTCGCAGTCAGGCGATATCTCTACCCCTCCCGTAGCATCAGCAAATCTTACACCATGACGTTCTGCTATTTCCCTGTAAAGCGATCCGATATCCATGGACTTCTGAATTGATTCCGGTGTCAGTTTATCAGCAAATGGGGACTTATCTATGTCACCCTGAATTGCCGCCGGCGCAGCTACTATTATCTCAGGTACATATCCCTGCAGTGCAGGTGTTTCTTCCTCAACGATCTTCACGAGAGCCTCCATGCCGTCTGCAATGTCCCTGGCTGAAAGCCCGAGTTCTTTATCGCAGTCATTGGTCCCCAGCATTATGATCAAATAATCCACCGGCTTGTGCGTTCCCAGGCATGCGATAAAGCTGGATGCTCCGTTTTTCCATGCCGCTCCCGGCCTGTCATATGCAGTAGTCCTGCCGTTCAGGCCTTCAGATATCACTTCATATCTGCTGCCCAGCATCTCTCCCAGCAATGTAGTCCAGCGCTTGTCATACGGATACCTTCCGTACGTATCAGGATCATAACCGTAAGTATTGGAGTCGCCGTAGCAAAGTACTGAGATGCTGTCGTGAGAAGCGTCTTTGGTGAGAGCTTTGTCCAGATCTGCCATAAGCTGATCATGATCTTTGAAAACGATACCCTTCATGCCGAATTTCTTTCCGATGTCAATGTTTTCTTTATGATCATCAATGAAAAGGCACTCTTCAGGGATGAGTCCGTATTTCTCAAAGAGTATCTCATAAATGGCTGTATCCGGCTTTATTTCATGCACATCACATGACCATACACCGCCGTCCATGTGAGATACAAAGTCAAACGCAGCAGTATTTGAGGCTTTCACATGCTCTGACATATTAGAAAGAAAGTACACTCCATAGCCCCTTTCCTTCAGTGAATCTATCAGAGGTACCGGCCAGTCGAGTCTGGTGATACATTCACCAATGCGGTAGAAAGCTTCTCTTATCTCGTTGCGAAGATCCGGTGCTCCGCTGTAGAAGAGTTCCAGAATCTCATCTACACTAAGGTTCGCTATATCCAGTTCCTGCCAGTATCCGGAACCGAATACAGCCTCCGCTATGCGCACGGCTTTTTCCTCACAGAACAATGATCTGAGATATTTCATCGGATAAAAACCAATGAGCACATTTCCTATATCAAAAACTATGTTGCGGATCATTCATGCACCCCGTTCTCATCGTTTTTCTTTTTTCGTCCTGTTCTTTCTGTGAGAGCACTGAACCATTTCAGACGTGCTGCAGAATCATGGAATGCTTCTTCAACCGTATTCCCGGGCATTTTCCATTTCCAGTTGCCTTCAGGTACTCCCGGAACGTTCATGCGCGCTTCTTCTCCGAGCATGAGAACATCCTGCACCTGCAGCATAGCAAGTACTGCAGGGCTTTCATAGATCCTGCGGATAACCGCAAGCGCTTCAACAATGCTTCCCATTTCTTCTGAATCGCTTTCTCTGTGCTCCCGGCTTTCGTATCCCTCTCCGGCAGATCTTTCCCTCAGGAACCCTATGAGAGTGTTATTGTCATGAGTACCTGTATAGAACGCCCTGTTTTCAGCCTTCTCCGGTTCCTTTTCGCACATCCCCTTCATATGATCAGCAGTGAACTGCCAGATGTCCATTCCCGGCAGTCCGCTTAGTTTCAGCAGATTCTTTACTCCGGCATCGAGATGTCCGAGATCTTCCACGAGTAGTTTCATATCTAATCCCTCAGCTCTGAGCATTCCGCGCATATCGGCAAGGAATCTCAGCCCTGCGCTGTGCTGCCAGCTGCCTTCCTTAGGATCTTCGCCTTCAGGTATCGCGTAATACTCTGACAGCCCTCTGAAATGATCTATCCTGAGTATGTCAAATCGTTCCGCGCACTGGCGTATGCGTCTGAGCCACCATCCGTATCCGTCATCTTTAAGGACATCCCAGTCATACAGCGGATTTCCCCAGTCCTGCCCTTCATTGCTGAAGGCATCAGGCGGTACTCCTGCGTGTACGCTCTGGGTGCCTGTATCATTATCCATCCTGAAAATGTGCTTATTTGCCCAGACGTCAGCAGAATCCGCTGCCATATACATCGGCAGATCGCCCATCATACGCACACCTTTTGAATTTGCGTATGCCTTGAGATCGTTCCACTGTGAGTAGAAGCAGTATTGCTCGCCTACAAGTTTGCTGGCTCTCAGTTTCTGCTCATCAGAAAGCGCACTTATAACTGCGAGCGAGTCGGCATTTTTGTATTTTTCCGGCCATTCATACCATGGCTTTTTATCATTCAGTTCCTTTAACAGATTGAATGCAATATAGTCATGCAGCCAGTAATCATTATTCTTTATGAACTCGTAATACCCTTCTGTATCAGGGAGTTCATCATAATCTATGAACGCAGGCTCTCCTGCAAAAGCAGCGTAGCTGCTGTACGGAGAATTGCCGACACCGGCAGGATTTACAGGAAGCACCTGCCAGATAGTGAATCCGGCCGATGCTATCTTATCGACAAACTCCCTTGCACCTTTTCCGAGCTTTCCCTCCGGCAGCGAGCTTATATGGCAAATCACGCCTGCACTCCTGCCGAGGTCTTCGGTCTCAGGCCTTTCTGCTCTGAGACTTATCACCATCGAAGAAAGGCTTTCCATTTTTATGATGCCAAGGCTTCCCTCTTTATCCAGAGGAAGTTCTTCTGCAGAGAGGAGTTCCAGAGCATATCCGCATCTGAGTCCGCTTATGCCGCTGAGATCTATCTCTGCCTGTCCGTATCTTCTGTTTGCAAGAACGAGTATAGTTTCTTCCGTGCCGGCAGAGTCTCTGCCATTCCGCGTGAAGGCAAATATGTCTTCATCAATTCCGTTTCTGCCAGACAGGAACTCAAACCCTCCGTCTTTGAGGGCCGGGTGCTCATCATACAATAAGCCGAGCATCCTGTAATGGTATCCAAGGTCGAGATTCTCAAAGCCCCAGGGATAACCGCTTCTGTTTGCCGGATCGGTGCCGCCCATAAGGCCTGCCTCATCGCCGTAATAGATACACGGGACCCCCGGCAGACAGTACTGCAGCGTGGAAAGAAGCTTTACTTTCTTTGTCGCTGAACCATAGTCCTCTTCAGCTGCCATCATTGTAATGATTCTGGCCCTGTCATGGCTTCCAAGCAGATTGAGAGTTGCGTAGAAGTTCTCGGGAGGATAATTCTCGGCAATACTCATGAGCCTGTCGACAGCACCTGAGGATCCTGTTGTGTAGTTGATGTAATCAAGCAATACGTCCCTCAGAGGATAGTGCATCGTAGAGTCGAGCTCATCTCCCATGAAATATTTGCGGCGCTCACCATAACTGATCTTGTTGCTGGCATCTTCCCATACCTCTCCCAGCAGGAGCCCGTCAGGATCAGTAGCTTTGATCCTTGCGCGTGTCTCAGCTATGAACGAATCAGGAAGTTCATCCGCAACATCAAGCCTCCATCCGGAAGCACCTTTTTTCATCCAGTGTGCAACGACGCCTTCTTCTCCGAGAATAAACTCTCTGTAATCAGGATCATTCTCATCCACTTCAGGCAGATCTTCCACTCCCCACCAGCTGCTGTAGCCATAGCGCTCATTTTTATCGAACTTGAACCAGCTCCTGTAAGGGGAATCCAGATTTGCCCAGGCACCGGGTTCATCCACTTCATCCGGATGCATTTCAGCATAGTTACCCATCTTGTCAAAATAGATACTGTCAGCCCCGGTATGGCTGAATACTCCATCCAGTATGATGCGTATTCCTTTTTCCTTCGCCGCACATGCCAGTTCTTCGAAGTCGGCATCCGTTCCGAGTGCTCCGTCTATATGCATATAATCGCCGGTGTCATAGCGGTGATTCGAAGACCCCTCAAATACCGGGTTCAGGTATATGCATGTAACTCCGAGCGATTTAAGATAGTCGAGCTTTTCTTCTATTCCTTTAAGGCTTCCGCCCAGCATAGGCCACTCTACTACCTTGCCGGTCTCATCGCGGACATAATAAGCTGATCTGGTCCAGTCTTCCTGAACGATCCGCTTCATGTCACTGCGTCTTTCATTGATTTTCTTATTTGCGGCTTCAGTTCTTTCACGCCAGCCCTCATCGCGGGCAAACCTGTCCGGGAATATCTGATAAACTATCCCGTTTTTGTACCACTCAGGCACTTCTGAAGCCTTGTACACCGTTATCTGATAGCGGTGGGGATCATCTACATATACCCGCCCCTCTCCGCCGAGATTTTCGGTGTTGTTTCCATAGTAAAAGACCGCCCTGCTGTCCTCGCGTTCCGTCTCTATCTCGAACGCGTACCAGACCAGGCAGCCTTCGTCAGGCAGCGAAAAATCTGCTGCGTATCTTCCATCCCCTTCTTCCGACATTTCTATATATTGAATCTCCGGATCGTCCCCATGCCAAAGCATGAGTCTGACGCTTTCGGGCGACGGGTCGTTTATTTCAATAGCAAGAGAGACCTTCGTCCCGGTTTGTGCCGCTCCGAAGGGCTCTCTGTATTCTGCTTTTCTTGAGTCGTGTAATATTTTCATCTTTCTATTTCAGCAGGCTTTTGTATAGCTCACGGTATTTCTCAGCTGATTCCTCCCATCCGAAATGCTTTTCTATAGCATTCTTCTGGAGTTCCTGCCATGTGTCTTTCTGTTCGGACCAAAGTCCGAGAGCCAGATCAACTGCATTGCGCAGGCCGTTTGCATCGAAGTCCTTGAATGAGAATCCGTTAGCTGTATTGCCATAATCCCAGTATCCTCTTACTGTATCCTTCAGACCGCCCGTCTCTCTCACGAGAGGCAATGTGCCATAGCGCATGGATATCATCTGTGCAAGTCCGCATGGTTCAAAATCAGAAGGCATCAGGAAAACATCGGCTCCGGCATAGTACCTTCTTGAGAGCTTCTCATCAAACGTTATGCGTGCCGCAAATCTTGACTGATTGTGATAGGCAAAATCTGCTATCGCATGTTCATACAGATAATCTCCGGTTCCGAGTACGGCAAGCTGCATGTTTCTTTCTCTGAACTCAGGCATGAGCTCTGCAATAAGGTTTGCTCCCTTTTGAGTCGTAAGGCGGCTCACCATTGCGAACAGCGGAACATCAGGATTCTCTTCGAGTCCGAGCTCTTTCTGAAGCGCCAGCTTGTTCTGTTTTTTCCTTTCGAGACTCTTCGCATCATAGTTGACTGTGATCGCCTTGTCTGTCTTAGGATCAAAACTTCTGAGGTCTATCCCGTTTATAATACCGCTGAGCTTGCTGTGGATCTCCTGAAACAGTCCTTCAAGTCCTTCTCCATATCTGGCTGTACATATCTCTTCAGCATATGAAGGGCTCACCGTGGTAACGGCGTCTGCGTAAATAACAGCTCCTTTAAGGAAATTGACCGCGTCAAAATGCAGCATCTCGCTCTCTGCTTCAGTACCTCCCAGACCGCATACATCTCCCAGCACATACTTATCGTACATACCCTGGAATTTCAGATTGTGTATAGTGAACACGGTCTTGATATCGTCAAAGAGCGGATCGTCGGTATAGAGCGCTTTCAGGTAGACCGGAATCAGCGCGGTATGCCAGTCGTTGCAGTGGATGATATCAGGTTTGTAGTTCTTTGCTATATACCTGACAGTCTCGAGCACGGCCTTCGAGAAGAAGGCGACTCTCTCGGCATCATCTAATTCACCATAAATCTGGCTGCGTTTGAAGTAATACTCGTTGTCGAGGAAGTAATACTTGACTCCGCCCTTCATAAGAGTGAAAAGACCGCAGTACTGAATTCTCCATCCGAGCGGTACTTCATAGCTGGTCACGAATTTCATTTTGCTTTTATACTCTTCAGGTATTGAGCTGATGAGCGGCAGAATGACTCTCGCATCGAACTCGTCGTTCTTAAGATGGCCAGGCAGAGCCCCGGATACATCTCCGAGGCCGCCGGTCTTGATAAACGGTGATGCTTCGAATGCCGCGAAAAGTATATTTTTCTTAGCCATATCGCACCCCGTATTTTTTATATCGTGTTGTTCTTTCCGATGATAACAGGTTCCCTCTCGCCGCCGTAGATCTTTACGCCAGGGTTGATCGTTACGTACTTGTCAACAATAACGTTGTCGAGTACCGCGCCTTCACCGATTGTGCCGTGCATCATGATGACGGAATTGCGCACAACGGCTCCCTTAGCAATGTGGCAGCTTCTGAAAATAACGCTGTTTTCTACTCTGCCTTCAACTATGCAGCCCGTCGAAATGACAGAATTCCTTACATCTGCCTCAGGATAATGGAATACCGGTGCCTCATCCTGTGCTTTTGTAAAGATCGGTCTTTCAGGGTTACAGAACACCTCATTACGGATGTCATAGTCTGTCATTCCCTGGTTTACCTTGAGGAACTCCCATGGGTTCTTGATCTTGCCGAGATATCCCCTGAACTCGAAAGTGCCAATGTCAATACTGTCCTTGTTGTCGCGGATCAGTTCGATCATGTCCATGTACTCGAGTGCCTTATACCATTTCAGGAAGTCGAGCATATATGTTCTGTTGATGATGAAGCAGTCTGCGAAATAGTTTGACCAGCCTACGCTCTCATTATGAATAGCGACTACATCACCGTTTTCGTTGATATCAAGGAAGTAGCCATGAAACTCTTCGCCTCTTGGCACCTTCTTGTACATCATGGTAATAGGTTTTCCGGACTCTGCATGAGCCTTTATAAATGGCTCAAAATCCATGTTGCACACATCCGTGCTGCCAGACATTATTACGTAGTCAGCATCATCTTTGTAGAAGAATCTGTCGCACTTGAGCAAATCTCTCATGAGGAATCTGCTGCCTGACTTCTGCATGCCGTATATCGAGCCAGGCATCACAAACAGTCCGCCTCTTTTACGGGCAAGTGACCATGGGTTACCAACTCCTATATGGTCAATAAGCGAGCCCGAATCAGCAGGTGCTATGACGCCGACAGTAGTAATGCCAGCATTTGCCATGTTTGAAAGTGCAAAATCGATGAGCCTGTATCTGCCACCATAAGGGAGCGATGCCAGGGTCCTGTTTTCAAGCAGTTCGCCGAATTCGCTGCTGCCATAGTTTGCGGAAATAAGTCCGATCGTTTTCATGTTCCTGTATCCTCCTTTCCTATATCGACAGATTGGTCTTGCCATAAACCTGTACGTCACCGTTAGGGTCACCAATTACTGCATTATCTTCAACAACAGCACCTTCATTGATAATCGCCTTTGTAATGCGGCAGTTGCGGCCTACCCATGCGTTAGGAAGAACGATAGAGTCTTCGATTACCGCACCGGCACTTACGACAGCGCCGGATCCCAGTATAGAGTGATTGACACTTCCGTAAACTGTGCATCCGTTGCAGATGAGCGAATTGCGGATATTTGCTTCGCGGCCGATATACTGCGGCGGATACATATTGGCATTTGAGAATACCCTGTCTTCTCCGGTGAAAACGTTGATGCTGTCTACGTTGTCCATCAGATCCATCTGGCTGTCATAATAGCTCTGGACAGTACCGACGTCTCTCCAGTATCCGGCAAATCTGTATACCGTGAGTTTCTTTCCTTCTCCCAGCAGCTTCGGAATAAGGTCGTTTCCGAAGTCATGTGACGAGCCTTCTGTCTCGTGGTCTTCGAGCAGTGCCTTGCGCAGGACATCCCACTTGAAGATATAGATACCCATCGAAGCCAGGTTGCTGTCCGGTTCTTTCGGTTTCTCAGAGAACTTCACGATGTTGCCCTGATCGTCAGCAGTCATGATGCCGAATCTGCTCGCATCTTCCCATGGTACCTCGATAACAGATACGGTAAGGTCGGAATTATTCTTCACATGCTCCTCGAGCATGAGGTTGTAATCCATCTTGTAGATATGGTCGCCCGAAAGGATCAGTACATTCTCAGGGTTATACATATCTATGAAGTCTATATTGTGGTAAATGGCGTCTGCCGTGCCCTCATACCACTCACCGCCGGTAGCACCGGCATAAGGAGGCAGAATGTGTACACCGCCATCTTCTACTGCCATGTCCCAGGACTCGCCTGTTCCAACATATCTGTTGAGGACAAGCGGCTTATACTGTACCAGTATGCCCACTGTGTCAATTCCGGAATTGACACAGTTCGAAAGTCCGAAGTCGATTATTCGATACTTGCCTCCGAACGATACAGCCGGCTTGGCAATAGCGGTAGTCAGGTCATAGAGCCTGCTGCCCTGCCCTCCGGCCAGGAGCATAGCTAACATTTTTTTCTTTTTCATACTCATCAGCCTCCTGTTGTAATTTAATTATATATTCCAGATATCTTTTGCGTATTCTGAAATGGTGCGGTCACTGGAGAAGAATGCGGAATTGGCGATATTTGCCAGCGACATGCGGGCCCATTTCTCCTTATCCTTATAGATCTTATCCATGTTTTCCCACGCCTTAACATACGAATCGAAATCTCCGAGCACGAAGTATTCGTCATTGCTCCTGATCAAAGCATCATGGATGCCCCAGAAGTTATAATCACTGCGGCTGAATGTGCCGTCTATGAGCTGGTTCGTCATGCGCTGAAGCCTTGGATCCTCACTGATGACATACTGTGAGAAATAGCCTCCGTGCTTGTAATAGCTGTCTGTCTCTTCCGACGAGTATCCGAAGATGCAGATGTTGTCCATCCCTGCAAGCTGGCTGATCTCAACATTGGCACCGTCCATCGTACCGAGTGTGACAGCTCCGTTCATCATGAATTTCATGTTTCCGGTTCCGCTCGCTTCCTTGCCTGCTGTGGATATCTGCTCGCTTATGTCAGCTGCAGGGTAGATAAGCTGTGCGTTTGATACGCAGAAGTTCTCGATGAATACCACCTTGATTCTCTGGCTGACAACAGGGTCGGAATTGACCATGTCTGCCAGACTGTTGATGAACTTGATCACTTCTTTTGCAAAGGCGTAACCCTGAGCAGCCTTACCTGCAAAGATAAATGTATAGTTGTGGATCGGCAGATCAGGATTCTCCTTGAGCCTGTTGTAGAGATCCAGGATCTTTAATCCGTTGAGCAGCTGCCTCTTGTAAGCATGTATTCTCTTTACCTGAACGTCAAACACTGAATCAGGATCGACTTCTATTTCCATGTGGTCTGCAATGTACTTAGCAAGCCTCTCCTTGTTCTGCTTCTTGACAGCCATGAGATCGTCGAGGAATGCGCTGTCCTGAGCATATTCTTCAAGTTTCTTGATCTGTTCAAAATCCGTCTGCCAGTCAGTACCGATAGTGTTGTCTATCAGACGTGCCAGACCCGGATTTGCCTGCATCATAAACCTGCGGTGGCTTATTCCGTTAGTCTTGTTGTTGAACTTCTGTGGCTGCAGTTCATAGAACTTGCTGAAAATCGTCTTTGTGAGGATATCGCTGTGCAGAGCCGAAACACCGTTGACCGAATGGCTTCCGACTACTGACAGGTTGGCCATCTTTACTTCATTGTCCCAGAGAGGTGAAGTCTCGCGGCTCAGCGTATGCCAGTCATCAGCTTCCAGAGGAAGGCTTTCCTGCCAGCGCTTGTTTATCTCGTCAATGATCATATAGATCCTAGGCAGGAGCTGCTGGAAATGCGGAATGTTCCACTTTTCTAGAGCTTCAGGCAGCACGGTGTGGTTCGTGAAGGAAACCGCTGCTCTTACGATCTGCCATGCGTCTTTCCACTCGAGTCCTTCTTCATCGATGAATACTCTCATCAACTCAGGGATGCACATGGTAGGATGCGTATCGTTTATGTGGATCTGTATCCTGTCAGCGAACTTATCCCACTGTTTCGTTCCGTAGCGTGATTTGTATTCTCTGATTATCATGCCGATTCCTGCGGCAACAAGGAAGTACTCCTGTCTGAGACGGAGCTGCTTGCCGATACCGTTTGTATCATCAGGGTAAAGAATGCTGGTAAGCGCCTCGATCTCACTGCGCTCCTTCATTGCATCGCTGTAGTTACCTGCATTGAAAGCGTCCATGTCGATCGTATCGTGTACCGGTTGAGCATCCCAGAGATGAAGGGTATTGACAGTACGTCCGCCGAAGCCGAGGATAGGCACATCATAAGGTACGGCCCTGACAGTCGTATAGTCTACATGCTTGTATTCCATCTGACCGTCTTTTAAGGACCTCTCTACCTTTCCTCCGAATTTTACTATCACGGAGTCATACGGCTTTGCTCTTTCCCATATATATCCTTCGTCAAGCCATGCATCAGGCACTTCGATCTGATGACCGCTGACTATTTTCTGTTTAAAGAGACCGAATTTGTATCTGAGGCCCATACCGTCACCCCTGATACCGAGCGCTGCCATCGAATCGAGGAAGCACGCTGCAAGTCTTCCTAGGCCGCCGTTACCGAGGCCCGGATCAGGCTCTACCTCAAGCAATGTGTCGAGGTATGTGCCCATTTCCGCCAGACCTTCAGCTGCGTAATCGCGGATGCCAAGGTTCAGCAGATAATTTTCCATAAGCTTTCCGATGAGGAATTCCATCGAAAAGTAATACACTTTCTTATCTTCTTCCTTTTTGCGTCCGGACAGTATTTCTACTGCGCCTGTTCTTTCCTGAGCTTCGCGTTCCACCAGTCTTGCGAGAACAGCGAATTTGTCCTTGTCGTCCAGATGCTCAGGATCTCTTCTGAACATCGTGTTTGAAATGCGTTTGTATTCTGTTTTGAAATCGTCTTTGTTTCTAATCATCTGAATCCTTTAATGACCCTTTCTATTATAGTTTTTTCTGAATATAGCAGCTCCGACAACAGGCATCTTTATCGTTATCGAATACGGCATGCCATGTCTTGGCTTCTTTTTGGCACGTACCTGACGTGTATTGACCCTGCCGCTTCCGGCATATTTTACGTCATCGGAGTTGATTATCTCTTTATAGTAACCCGGTTCCGGGACACCAATCTCAAATTCATCGAACGCCTCAACCCCCATGTTAAGTGCACATATAAGCAGTTCTCCCGGATCACCTTCAGTGGTGCCTCTGGCGCGTCTGTAATATGTGAGCACCTTCTGTCTTCTGTCGTCAGGATCTATCCACTTGAAGCCCTCCCAGCTGTTGTCATCTGACCACAGAGCCGGATGATCGGTGTAAATATGATTGAGATCCTTTATGAATCTCTGATGTTTCTCATGATTTTCATATCCGAGAAGGAACCACTCGAGGCCTTCGTATTCACGCCATTCTATGAACTGTGCTATCTCGTGCCCCATGAAGTTGAGCTTCTTGCCCGGGAATGTCATCTGGTACATTGCCAGAAGTCTTGTGCCTGCAAACTGACGCCATATGTCTCCCGGCATGCGTCCTATGAGACTTTTTTTGCCGTGTACCACTTCGTCATGCGAAAGCGGAAGCACATAGTTCTCACTGTAAGCATATGTCATGGAGAATGTAAGCTTATTGTGAGCGCCTTCTCTCCAAGGGAAGTCCGTAGACATGTACTCAAGTGTATCATTCATCCAGCCCATATTCCACTTAAAATGGAATCCCAGACCTCCGTTTGAAGGCGGCTGTGTCACCATCGGCCAGGCTGTACTCTCCTCCGCGACCGTAACAGCTCCTTTAACTTCGTTACCGATCATATAGTTGAATTCCTTAAGGAACTCGACTGCTTCCAGATCGGTCTCGCCGCCATATTCATTGAATCTCATTTTGGATTTGTCGCTGATGCCGAAGTTCAGATACAGCATGCTTGTTACGCCGTCTACCCTCAGTCCGTCAGCATGGTATTCATCGAGCCAGTACATGGCATTCGACAGCAGGAAGCTCCTCACCTGAGGTCTGCTGTAATCGAATTTATATGTACCCCAGTCCGGATGTACGATGCTCTCATAGAGCTTGTCTCCGTTGAAGTCCCTTAAGCCATGGTCATCAGGGCAGAAATGCCCAGGTACCCAGTCGAGTATGACTCCTATGCCTTCTTTGTGGAACGTCTCAATAAGATATTTGAGACCATGTGCTGATCCGTATCTTGAAGTCGGAGCATAAAAACCGGTTACCTGATACCCCCATGAAGCGTCAAGCGGATGCTCCATGACAGGCAGAAACTCTACATGCGTATAGCCCATCTCTTTCACGTAAGGAACCAGCATGTCGGCAAGCTCCCTGTATGAGTAGAATGCCTCTTCTCCCTCAGGGCGCTTCCATGATCCCAGATGGCACTCGTAAATATTCATAGGAGAAGTGAAGTTGTTCTTCGACTCTCTGGCTTTCATCCACTCTTCATCGTGCCACTCATACCAGAGCTCGGTAACGATCGAGTCTGTTCCCGGTCTTTTAACAGACATAAACGCAAACGGGTCCGCTTTGGATAAGCGGTCTCCTTTTGCTGTTTCGATCTCGTATTTATAGTGATCGCCTGCTTTGGCTCCCGGAACGAAGCATGTCCAGACCCCTGTATCTCCGATGTGCTCCATAACTGCCGAGGCATCCCAGCCATTGAAATCGCCGGTCACTCTGACTGATCTGACATCAGGAGCCCACAGCGTAAACTGGACACCGCCGTCTGCTATATGAGCTCCGAAAGTCCTGTAAGCATGATGCAGCTTGCCGGTGTTGTACAGATACAGAAGCTCATTGGTGAGTTTTTCTCTTATATTACTCATAGTTTCCACCTTTTTAAATATCTACATCTTTAAATATCTACATCGTAATCGATTCTGCGTGCCTGAGGATAGAATCCCGCCCTGTAGTCAGCTGCCGACATCCTTTTGATTGTCGTGATTGCTGTGAAGTACAGTATTATAACGAAAATGAGCAGGTACATAGTGCCGTTGTTTCCGAGAAACGCGAATGTGTCATACGTTCCGTGGATCAGCATAGGCACTATCAGCGAGAGCAGTGTATAGCCCACTACAGCACCTTTGTTTCCAAGGATAGACGCCTTCTTGGAATATGAGTAGAAAACTCCCATGAATACTCCGCAGAACGCGTGGAGCGGAATGGCTGTAAATGCTCTTACTACTGCAGTCTGAAGACCGTAAGCTGCGACATAACCGAGATTTTCATAAATGGCAAAGCCTACTGCCGATGACACTCCGTAAACGATGCCGTCAAACCTGTAGTTGAAACCCGGATACTTCCAGGACCCAAGCCTCATGGCCAGGAACTTCACGGTCTCTTCCACGAGCGCCGCAATACAGAATGCCGTGGTCAGCGCATACTCCAGCGAACCCTTTGGATACTGAGGGAGGAACTGGCTTTCGAAACGCTCAATATAGGCTGCGGCAACACAGGAAAGCACGCCAAAAAGTATGATCCTCGCGATCAGGCGCAGCGGCTCCTTCTCTACCTTATCCTTTCTGTATACATATATGATTAACAGCAGGCCCGGTATAATCGCCAGCGCCATCAGATTCCTGTCCATTTTTCCGTCCCCTTTTCTTTTTTAATGCAAACGTTTTATCCCGATGCACTTCAGAGTTTATCTCTGTTATTTCTATACAGCAGGAGGATGTACCAGATGCAGCAGGCAAGCAGCACTCCTCCAAGTATTTTTAAAATGATCGCCATGTCTGCCCCCTTTCTTATTAATATATCTCTCTGATACCGCCGCCGACGAACTGATCATACAGAGCCTCGAGAGTAGCGATCTGTTCGCGTATCTCAGCGCCATTGTCGGTATCTCTGATTCTCAGCCTGACAGGTTCAGTATGTACCAGATGCATTATTGGCCTGTGGAAGACCTGTGTGCCGTCTTCCTGCAGCGGTTCGTAAGGCTGATGCTCGGCAAGATACATATGCTTCGATGTCATTATGGCTGTATAGCCGGCAATACCTGTTGTCTTGTGATATGCCTTAGATATGCCTCCGTCGATAATGAACAGTTTTCCGTTCGCCTTGATAGGTGTCTCACCCTTGGAAAGCTTGACCGGAACATGTCCGTTCAGTATGAATCCATGATCCGGGTCGAGACCGAAATCTTTGAGTATCTTTACTGCGATCTCTTCATTATCGATCAGTTTATAGTAAGGGATCTTGTTCTCTTTATGTGTTGATTTATCCGCAATGAAGTATCTCTCGAAGGTTGTCATCTTGTCCTTGCCGAACAGCGGTGAATCTTCAGACAGCCACAGATACCACATGATTGATGCGGCTTCCGCGGAAGTTCTGCCGTCAGCCTGCTTACCACGGGCATCTCTGATCATCTGATCGAGCTTGCGCATGTAAGCGGCACCTTTGTATTTCTTTCCATCGATCTCCACAGCTTTGAAGTTACCGCGCTCGGTCAGGATCATGCAGCCATGATACAAAAGATTGCCGTTTTTGATCTTAAAGAGCGAGCCGTGAGTAAACATGTAGTTGATGTGTCTCTGCAGCTTCTCCGAATTCAGTATCGAAGACTCGAGAGCGACCATTACTTCTTCTTCCTGCTCTGTAAGCTTGTATGGATCCTTTGGATCTACAGTCGGGAAATTCATGTCTCTCATCGGCCACTCAACGCCATCAACCATTACCGTTCCCTTTTCGAAATCGATAGCCTCCAGCAGATTCCTGTGTTCGAGGTGGTATTCAGGGTGAGCCAGTATCTCCTGCCCCTCCAGCTTGAACTGGATGATAGAGATCATCTTGTGCATCTTTGCTGCGAGTTTAGGCGGGATAGGGTCATACTTATTCGTTTCAAGCACATTAGGCATGAAGAATTCACACGGATCGTCTTTATAGATATGCTGTGCCAGTGATGCCAGCGGACGCAGGTTGAATCCGTAGCCCACCTCGAGCATGTCGAAGTTGTTGTAACGCACATTGATACGGATCATCGTAGCTATGCACGCTCTGTTTCCGCAGGCGGCTCCCATCCACAGAATGTCGTGATTGCCCCACTGGATATCTACCCCGCGGTTTGCCATGAGATAGTCCAGAACGACATGGGATTTAGGGCCTCTGTCGAATATGTCTCCGATAATGTGGAGTCTGTCGACAACCATGTTGGCTATGGTCTCTGTGATGTCTATTATGAACTCCTTAGCCGCATCATACTCTATGATAGTATCGATGATCTCATCATAGTATTTATGTCTGTCCAGAACATTATCGGCAAAAAGAAGCTCGTCCATTATATAAGATGAAAATATAGGCAGACGTTTCTTTACCTTCGATCTGGTGTACTTGTTGGATACAACGCGGCAGATCGCGATAAGTCTTCTGATCGACACTTTGCACCATGCGTCAAAGTTTGCTTCGCTCTTCTCCCTTCTGGCTATCTCAGCCTCAGGATTGTAGATAAGCGAGGCAAGCGAATCGCACTCACTTTCGGTCAGGATGTTCCCGAACACTTCGTCTATTCTCATGCGGATCATTCCTGAGCCGCTCCTGACGAAATGATGGAATGCATCGTACTCACCGTGGATGTCACTGAGGAAAAACTCAGTAGCTTTCGGAAGAGCAAGGATTGCTCTGAGGTTGATGATCTCAGTCCTTACACTTCTGCGGTTCGGATACTTCTCTGCGAGAAGCTTGAGATAATTGATATCAGGCATGACGTTCCTCCGTTTACTCTGTTCAATCGTTTGAAATCTTCATAATGTCGGCTCCAAGAGCCTTGAATTTGCCTACGAAGTTTTCGTAACCTCTTTCAATGTGATATATCTCGCTTATCTCTGTTGTCCCCGTTGCTGAAAGCCCCGCGAGCACCATTGCTGCTCCCGCTCTCAGATCAGTAGCTCTTACTTTTGCTCCTTTGAGGTGTTTGCCACCCGGTACTATAGCTTCTCTGTTTTCAGTTATTATGTCAGCTCCCATACGGTTGAGCTCAACAACGTGCATGAACCTGTTTTCAAAAACTGTCTCTCTTACAACGCTGCTTCCGTCGACAGTGGTCAGGAAAGCCATAAACGGCGACTGAATGTCTGTCGGAAATCCCGGGTATGGGAGTGTCTTGATATCAGTTGCAATGAGTTCCCTGTCTCTCGCATCCACATAAATTCCTTCAGGTGTGACTTCAACATCTACATTACACTCCTTGAGCTTTGCCATAATAGGCCTTACATGCCCCGGGAGCGCATTCCTGATCAGTATGTCACCGCGTGTGATTGCTGCAGCGAGCATGAAGGTTCCGGTCTCTATCCTGTCAGGGATAGCCGCGTGGATGCAGCCTGAGAGTTTCTGAACGCCCTCTATACGGATCATGTCAGTTCCGGCATACTTGATCCTTGCACCCATTTTGTTGAGCTGGTTTGCAAGGTCAATTATTTCAGGCTCTTTTGCAGCATTCTCGATTATTGTTGTACCTCTTGCGGTAGTTGCCGCCATGAGTATGTTTTCTGTTGCTCCGACACTTGGGAAGTCAAGATAGATAACGTCACCCTTAAGACCGTCTGGCCCTGCTGATACTGTAACCAGTTCTTTTTCGTCATCTTCTATCACTTCTGCGCCGAGGGCTCTGAAGCCCTTAAGGTGAAGGTCTATAGGCCTTCTTCCTATGGTGCATCCTCCCGGCATAGGCATAACTATTTTGCCATGTCTGGCGAGCATGGGTCCCATAGTAAAAAGAGACGCCCTCATCTCCTGCACAAGATCTCTGTCGCCTTCACAGGATATAATTTCGGGCGTACTGATCCTGATGATACCCTCTTCAGCATCATCGATCTTTGCTCCATACTTAGCGAGCATCTTCTTCATAACGTTGACATCTGCGAGATCGGGGACGTCCTCGATCACGCAGGTGTCTGTTGTCATTATTGTTGCGGCAAGAAGCGGAAGTACTGAATTTTTAGCTCCGCTTATCCATACTTCACCGTGAAGCGGTCCGCTGTTATTAACGAGGATTTTTGCCATTAATGGCCTCCTGTGATGATAGTATTTTTATGCTGCTTCAGCTGCAGCTTTTTTTGCCGCTTTCTTTGCGGCTCTTTTGTCGGCATGCTTTGCATGGACCTTTTTAACAAATCTCCCGGCCCCCTTTGCCGCCTTTGAAAGAACCTTAGCCTCAGTCTTTACAGCAACGGCAGCAACTTTTGCTCCGGTCTTTGCCAGTTTCAGCTTTTTCTGTTCTTTCCTGATCGGCTTTACAGCCTTGCGCAGCTTCTTTTCCGCTTTCTGACCGGTCTTTCTGACTGCCTTCTCTGCTTTTTTGGTTCTTTCCTTTATAGCCTTTTTATCGAGCTTTGCTGCAAGAAGAGCTGCGCTCTTCTCGGCCTTCGCTGCAGTTTTTACTGCCTGTCTCTCAGCCTTCGCCGCTTTAAGAGCAATTGTCTTTTCGGTCCTGGCTGCTTTGGCTGCTACAGCTTTCTCGATCCTGGCTGCCTTTTCTGCAGCTTTCTTCTCTGTCTTTGCTGCCTTTGCTTTCACAGCGGCAGCAGCGGCGGCTGCCTTGAGGGCTTTCTTTTGTTCTGCCTTTTCTTTCTTCAGCATCAGAGCAGCGGTTGCGGCAGCGGCTTTTGCAGCAGCGGCAGCTTCCTTTTTGTCTATTTTTGCTTTCTTCTTAGATGCAGCGGCTTCTGACTTTGCGTTTTTCTTATCTTTTTTTGCGGCCTTTGCTGCTGCTTTGGCATCCTGTTTCTCGTATTTCTGGGCTTTCTTTGCAGCCTTTTTGCGGGCCTTTTTCTCGAGTTCCGCCTGTTTATTGAGTTCTTTTATAGTCTGCTTGGAAAGCTTGATCTCTTTCTTGGCTTTCTTACGTTCTCTTGCAGTCGACATCGAAGAGAAGACGCTCGAACCAGTCAACAATCTGAGCAGGAACTTCACAAATCCAAGAGCTGTAAGACCAGCGCCGGCAAACGTGAGTGCTCTGACTGCGCCGGACGTATCAGCAGCTACTGCACTGACTGCGCCAAGGGCATCATCGCTCAGCTTGTCGAACCTGCCTTTTACATCATCTACTGCTTCGTTGCTTTTATCGGCAAGAGTCTTTGTCTTCTTGAGCAGCTCTATTGCATGTTTAGCCATGATTGCCAGAACAACAAGGAACCCTATAAGAACGGCTACAAGGCAGAATGCAATTATCTGATTGATAGTCATTTCTATTCTCCTTATTCCCTACTTGACAACCTTATCGATCACTTTTCCGGCAATCTGTGTTCCTGTAGATACCACGCCGGATGCAATGCCTGTGACTCTTGAAACGCTGCCCTTGACAGCATCGGAAGCATTGTCGATCTTTTGCTTTGCGCCTGCTGCGGCACTTGTACCTCCGTCGATTATTGCATTTGTTTTCTTGATCGTGTCAGTGAGGTTAGATACCAGTACGATCAGGAATACGACAAGCACTATCAGGGCGATCAGAAGCACTCCGATCAGCACACCCTTCACACTTACTGAAATCATATGCATTCTCCTTTTTTACGTACATAGCAAGCTATCCGAAAAAGCCCGCACTTATTGATAATATTATATATTGAAGTGCCTCTCTATTCAAGCAAAGCACCGCCCGCAAAGCAAAAAAGGATACAATAAAACCCGATATAGTTTCCGGTTGCCGCGGAGCTTCAGCATCGGGCTTTCATACTCTCTCGTAGTATTTAAGTATATCTTCAGTATAGCCGCCGTCAGTCGTATGTACGGTTATCTGCGGCAGCATACGCAGTTCTGACCCTGCTCCTTTTATTCCGTGAATGAGCACTATATTTGCAGCCTTGTTTTCCTTAGGAACCACAAACTGCATTTCCTTCGGCTCTATGCCCGCGCTCATCATCCCGCTGAATATATCTGCCAGCCTGTCAGGTCTGTGCACCATGTAAAGATGCCCGCCCTCTTTGAGCATATCCGCTGATACAGCTGCAAAGGCCGCGATATCTGCAGTAGTCTCATGTCTTGACATATATCTTTCATCCGGATCAGCCGCACCGGGTTCATCCGGTGTTCTCCTGAAATACGGAGGATTGGTGATCACTGCATCGAAAACAGCTGATCCCTCGATATCATTTATATCAGTGCAGATGAAATCCACATCTGCTGACAGCCCGTTCATTTCGCATGCCTTCTGAGCTCTTTCTATTGCATTGGAGCTGATATCATAGCCTGTCATCACTGCGCCGCCGAGCTTATGATAAAGAATAAATGCTGCCACTCCGCAACCTGTGCCCAGATCAGCTATCCTGAGTGGTACTGCAGAGCATTTAGCCAGCCCCTTTGCGCCGGTCTCCCCTGCTGCAAAAGCCGCAAGAAGTACAGCATCTACTCCATAACCCGAGCCCTTGTTCTGTATTACTCTGATGCCTCCGAATCCGGTATCGTCGATCCTCTCCATCAGAACTCTCTCATCAGTTCTTCAAGCTCGCGGATCTCTTCATCATCGACCTCAGAATCAAACATGACTTCGAGCGTAAGATCGTCGAGCCGTTCTTTCCCCGCGTTCTTTCCTATACGCCTGATTTCCTCTTTTCTGAAGGAATGGATTTCCTGTGAGAATACTTCTTCTCCTGTTTCAGGGTCCTTTTCAATGGCACGTGTATTGATTTTCCCATTGAAGTAATCAACATTGACCACTTTTGCAAGTCCGTCAGGTGTTTCTACTCTCTCGTTGTCTTTCGGCATACCTTTGCGGAGTTCCTTGTAAGTCTTGTCCTCAAAGTTAAGGCAGCACATTAGCCTCCCGCAGGTACCGGAAATCTTTGAAGGATTCAGCGAAAGATTCTGCTGCTTAGCCATCTTGATCGATACCGGATGAAAATCCGAAAGCCACTTGCTGCAGCAAAGCGGTCTTCCGCAGATACCGATTCCTCCAAGTATCCTTG